>JBDTOH010000105.1:0-12773 GCA_039933355.1 Gemmatimonadota bacterium
TCGGCTTCGCGTCGGTGCCGGAACGGACCATTTCGACGCCCGCGTTCTCGGACGACTACGTCTCAGGACTGCTGAGATGGTCTCAAATCCAACCGACGTCGGTGAGACTCGCTTGACACCTACACTTCCCTCTTCGACGAGGTCGGCCTGATCCGAGTTCTGCCAGCCCATCTCCCATTTGTAGGCGGCCGGCACATCGAAAGCCTTGAATCGTCCCAGCTTCTCGATCGCCCGCTTGGCGGCGGCTTCGATGTTCTTCCAGGCCTCCGCCTCCGGCAGCACGTCGGCGGCGGCCATACCCTTCGCGTGCTTCACCAAGCCGTATTCCGCCAGCGGAAACCGTTCCGCGATCTGCTTCTCGAGCACGTCGTCACCGGAGACCATGATGACGGGCACGTGGTACGGAGCGGCGAAATGCGCGATGATCTCCGTCTCGGTGATGTCGAGGCCGTTCACCTTGAACGAGGGCTCGATGGTGTAGGTGTGCGCCATGAAGCCGGGCGTATTCGCGCGGGCGTGCATCGCGATGCAGACGATCGCATGATAGGTTCCGTTAGGCAGGTCGCGGTAGGGGTCGAACGGAGTGTCGCGCCACTCGAAGGAGGCTCGCTTGTCCATCTTGTCGAGCAAGATGTCCGGATCGGGATTGCCGCTGCCGTGGGCGTCGGTCACGACGATCTCCCCCGCTCCGCCGGCGACGAGCCCCCGAATGGCGGCGTTTACGTCACCGGTCAGGAACTCTCTGGCGGGTTGGTAGTCCTTCGGATGAGTGAAGAACACCTGAGTCGGGCGGTTTGCCCCGGAGATGCCTTCCATGTCGTAGTAGAGGAGGACGCGAGGCTTCTTGGCCTGGGCGAGCGCCACAACGGGGAGGAGCGCGGCGAGCACAAGCCCGGCCCGGAGTGTGTGTCGGAGCATTGGGGTTCTCGATCGGTTCTTGGGTGAAACAAGTATAAGGCGATCAGACGGTCAGGCGGTAAGGCGGTAGGGGTGCAAGGCGGGCTCCGTGCCGTCCTGCCCCTTGTTGGCCGCCCTCCCGCCTTGACCCGCTTTCCGCGGCAGGGTAGCGTATGCTTTCCGAGATACCGCACTACCCCTGGCCGACACGTTACCGTTTGCCCTCGAATCCACAGAGCGGCAGGAGACTGGCCGATGAAACGTCCGATCACGCTGAGCGTCAACGGGACTTCGCGCACCGTCGATGTGGAGCCCCGCGCCTTGCTGGCGCATGTGCTCCGCGACGACCTCAATCTGACCGGCACCCATATCGGCTGCGACACCAGCCAGTGCGGTGCCTGCACCGTCCATCTCGACGGGCGCGCGGTCAAGAGCTGCACGGTGCTCGCGGTCCAGGCCGAGGGGATGGCGATCAGGACGATCGAGGGGATGGCGAGCAACGGGAACCACCACGCGCTCCAGACCGCCTTCTGGGAAAAGCATGGGCTCCAGTGCGGGTTCTGCACGCCGGGCGTCATCATGACGGCGGCCGATCTGCTCGCGTCGAATCCCAGCCCCAGCGAGGCCGAGATCCGGCACGCGATCGAGGGCAACTACTGCCGCTGCACCGGCTACCAGAACATCGTCGCCGCCATTCAATCCGCCGCCACCGCGCTTCGCAGCGCGGCGCGGGCTTAAGAGGAGGCCGTCGATGGCCACACTATTCGGTTCCGGCATCAAGCGACGTGAAGATCCTCGTCTCATCACCGGGACAGGCCTCTTCACCGACGACGTCAAGCTCCCCGGCCTCACCTACGCGGTGTTTCTCCGCAGCCCGTATGCTCACGCGAAGATCACGAAGATCGACGTGAGCGCGGCGAAGAGCGCACCCTGCGTGGTGGCGGTCTTCACCGGCGCCGACGTCAAGGACAAGCTGATCCCGGTGCCCTGCGCCTGGAACATCCCCGGCTCGGACCTCAAGATTCCGGCGCACCCGCTGCTCGCCTACGACAAGGTTCGGTACGCGGGCGACGGAGTGGCGCTCGTGATTGGGGAGACCCGGGCAGCCGCGCGCGACGCGATCGATCTGATCGATGTCGACTACGAGCCGCTCAAGGCGGTGGTCGATCCCGAGAAGGCCACCCAGGCCGGCGCCCCGCTGCTCCACGACGAGGTGGCGAACAACATCGCCTTCACGTGGGTGGTGAGCGGCGGCGACGCCGAGGCGGCGTTCCGGGATGCCCCGGTGACGGTATCGCAACGGATCGTTCAACAGCGCCTGCTGCCGACGGCGATGGAGTGCCGAGCGGCCGTCGCGAGCTACAACCAGGGGACCGGCCAGCTCACGCTCTGGTCGACCTCGCAGAACCCCCACATCCACCGGTTCCTCTGCTCCGTCATGCTCCAGATGCCGGAGCACAAGGTCCGGGTGATCTCGCCCGACGTGGGCGGCGGGTTCGGCGGCAAGATCGCCGTCTACGCCGACGAGGTGCTCGCGTGTTATGCGGCGAAGATGACCGGCCGCCCGGTAAAGTGGACCGAGGACCGGTCCGAGAACTACAAGGTGACGACGCACGGGCGCGACCACGTCCAATACGTCGAGATGTGCGGGACCAAGGACGGCACGATCACCGGTCTTCGCACCCGCGTTTACGCCGGGCTCGGCGCCTACGCCTCGACCGCGGCGCCCGGCGTTCCGACGATCCTGCACGGGCTGATGTACTCGGGTGCGTACATGATCCCGAACATTCACGGCACCGTGTACGGCGTCTACACGACGACGGCGCCGGTGGACGCCTACCGCGGCGCCGGCCGCCCCGAGGCGACCTACCTGATCGAGCGGCTGGTCGATCTCTTTTCCCGGGAGATCGGGTTGGACGTGGTCGACGTCCGGCGGAAGAATCTGATCCCCAAGGCCAAGATGCCGTACACCGTGGCGACGGGGATCACCTACGACTCGGGCGACTACCACACGGCGCTCGACAAGGCGTTAGGCATCGTCAACTACAAGCAGTTCCGCCAGGACCAGGTCAAGGCCCGCCAGCACGGCAAGTTCTTGGGGATCGGTGTGGTCTCCTACACCGAGATCTGCGGGCTCGGCCCCTCGCAGGTGGCCGGCGCGGTCGGGTTCGGCGGCGGGCTCTACGAGTCCGCGATCGTGCGGGTCTATCCGACCGGCGTGGTCCGGGTCTATTCCGGCACCCGCCCGCACGGGCAAGGTCTCGAGACGACGTTCGCGCAGATCGTCGCCGATGAATTCGGGATCCCGATCGAGAACGTCGAGATCGTCGCCGGAGATACCGAGTCCACGCCGCAAGGCTGGGGCACGTACGGGAGCCGGTCCACCGCGGTCGGCGGGTCGGCGATCAAGCTCGCCGCGCTCAAGGTGAAGGAAAAGGCCAAGAAGCTCGCGGCCCACCTGCTCGAGGCAAACGAAGCGGATCTCGAGTGGAAGGACGGCAAGTTCTCGGTCAAAGGGTCGCCGCAGCAGGGCAAGAGCTTCGCGGACCTCGCGCTCATGGCGAACGTCGGGTGGAACATGCCGGCCGGGATGGAGCCGGCGCTGGAAGCCAGCTCGTTCTTCGATCCGACCAACTTTGTCTTCCCCTTCGGGACGCACATCTCGATCGTGGAGGTCGAACCGGACACCGGCGAGGTTCGGCTCCTCCGGTACGTGGCCGTGGACGACTGCGGGCCGCACATCAACCCGATGATCGTCGAGGGCCAGATCCACGGCGGCATCGTCCAGGGCATCGGCGAGGCGCTCTACGAGAGGGCGGTCTACAGCGACGACGGCCAGCTGGTGACGGGAACCTTGATGGACTATGCAATTCCGAGAGCGAGCCAGCTCCCCCAGATCGAGTCGCACTATACCTACACGCCCTCGCCGGTGAATCCGTTAGGCGTCAAGGGGATCGGGGAGGCCGGCACGATCGGATCGGCGGCCTGCATCGTGAGCGCCGTCTGTGACGCGCTCGCGTCCTTCGGCATCAAGCACATCGACAAGCCGCTGACCCCGTCGCGGGTCTGGGCCGCCATTCAGCAGGCTAAGGGAGGTGTGCGATGATTCCCGCCGCTTTCGACTACGTCCGGGCGAAGTCCCTCAGAGACGCGCTCAACGCGCTCGCCCTGAAGGACGGCAGCAAGCTGATCGCCGGAGGGCACAGCTTGATTCCGCTGATGCGATTCCGGCTCGCCGCGCCGACCAAGCTGGTGGATGTCGGGGGGCTCGAGGAGCTCAAGGGGATCGAGGAGAAAGGTCGCGGAGCCCGGATCGGCGCCGCCACGACCTACCGCGAGCTGCTCGACTCGCCGCTCATCAAGGAGCGGTTCCCAGTGATGTACGATGCCGTGAGCGGGATCGCCGACCTCCAGGTACGGAACCGCGGCACCGTCGGCGGCGGCATCGCCCACGCCGATCCAGCTTCCGACATGCCCGCAGTGATGCTCGCGCTGGGCGCGACGATGAGTCTCCGGTCCAAGGCCGGGAAGCGAAGCGTCGCGGCCGCCGAGTTCTTCACGGGGCCGTTCGTGACGGCGATGGCGGACGACGAGATGCTGATCGACATCATCGTGCCGCCGCTTCCCCGCGGCGCCGGGAGCGCGTACGTCAGCTTCGAGCAGCAGGCGTCCGGTTACGCGCTGGCGGCGGTCGCGGCGGTGATCGGGAAGAGCCGTAAAACGGTCAACCATGCCAGCGTGGCGATCACCGGCGTGAGCGAATCGGGCGCGTACCTGATGGCGTCGGCGGCGCTCTTGATCGGGACCAACGCCGACAGCGCGGCACTCGACGCCGCGTCGGCGGGGGCGACCGAGGGCATAACGGTGAACAGCGACATCCACGCCCCGGCGGACTACCGCGCCCATCTGGCGCGAGTTGCGGCGCGACGGGCGATCGCCTTGGCATCGAGTCGCGCCTGACGGTTCGGGTCATCGTGTTGGCAGCAGGCGCCGGCGAGCGTTTTGGCCCGGCGCCCAAGATGCTGGCGTTGTTGCGAGGGAAGCCGCTCGTCGCGCATGCCCTGGATACGGTTCGCGCCGCCCGGGAGCGAGGCATCGTGACCGGCGGCTTCGTCGTGCACCAGGCGGGAGACCGCCCGGTCGCCGACTTGGCGCGCGCTCATGGCCTCGAGCCTCTTGCATGCGAGGAATGGGGAGGCGGGCTTTCGCAAAGCCTGCGGCACGGGGTCGCCGCCCTCGGCGGCGATGATGCCGCAGCCCTCATCCTCCTCGGCGATCAGCCGCTCGTCACGGTCGCGGCGATCGAGACGGTGATTGCGGTCGGCTCACCGCATCCCGAGCACGCGCTGGTCCGGTCCCGCTATCACGACGCGTGGACCACGCCGAGCCACCCGGTGCTGATCGGCCGGTCCTTCTGGCCCTTCGTCCTCGATCTGACCGGCGACCACGGCTTCGGGCCGGCGGCCCAGGCTGCCGGTCTTCACTGGACCGAAGCGGGTCATCCAGGTAAGAATCCAGACGTCGACACGATCGAGGACCTCATGAACCTCGAGAAAGAATAGGATGCAACTCGAATTCAGTGGTGCGCCGGAAATCGCGGCAGGACGGGCGGAAGTCTGGCGGCGGCTGCTCGATCCCGCTTTCGTGGCGAGGAGCGCGCCCGGCGTCGAGTCCGTCGAGGCCGCCGATCCGAGCCACTTCAAAGTTGTCGTGGCGCTGGGCGTCGGTATGCTCAAGCTCCGCTTCACGATGCAGGTCGAGCTGGACGATCTGGTCGAGCCCGAAAGCGCTCGTCTCCGGGCCCGCGGCAAGGCTCCCGGGTCGACGGTGGACGCGACCACTTCGTTCAAGCTCGAGGCGCTCGGGCCCGACCGGACCAAGCTGAACTGGGACGCGGTGACCGAGATCGGCGGCACAGTGGCGAGCGTCGGCGCCCGGCTCCTCGAGGGAACCGCGCGGAAGCTGACCGAAGAATTCTGGCGCGACTTCGCCGCATTGGTGGCGGAGGAGAAGGGTAAGGGCTGACGTGGAGACAGTGACGGGGTTCGACCAGGTCGAGGATGTCGAGCGCGCGTTCGCCGAGCGGGGGTACCTCGCGGATCGCGATCTCGCCACCGCGGTCTTCCTGTCGGTGCGACTCGAGCGGCCGCTCTTTCTCGAGGGCGAGGCCGGGGTCGGGAAGACGTCGGTCGCGCAGACGCTGGCCCTGGCCACCGGCGGGCAATTGATCCGGCTCCAATGCTACGAGGGGATCGATACCGCAACGGCGCTTTACGAGTGGAACTACCCGCGCCAGATGCTCGAGATCCGCCTGCTCGAGGCGCGAGGCGACGGGAAGCGGGCGCAGGCGCGCGACATCTTCAGCGAGGCGTTCTTGCTCAAGCGACCGCTGCTCCGGGCTCTGGAAACGACCTCGGGCCCTCCTCCCGTACTCCTGATCGACGAAGTCGACCGGGCCGACGAGGAGTTCGAGGCACTCCTGCTCGAGCTGCTCGCGGACTACGCGGTGACGGTGCCGGAGATCGGCACGCTCCAAGCCATCATCAAGCCGCGCGTGATCCTCACCAGCAACCGGACCCGTGAAGTCCACGACGCGCTCAAGCGCCGGTGTTTCTACCATTGGATCGACTATCCCGGCTTCGACCGTGAGCTCTCGATCGTGCACGCCAGACTCCCCGACGTGAGCGATCGGCTGGCCAACGACGTGGTCGCGTTCGTGCAGCGGCTCCGGTCCACCGAGCTCAGCAAGATTCCGGGGATCGCCGAGACGCTCGACTGGGCTGCGGCGCTGACCACGCTCGGAGCGAGCCGTCTCACCGCCGCGGACATCGACCGGACCCTCGGTGTGCTGCTCAAGTACCAGGAGGACGTGAGCCGGATGAAGGGGTCGGCGAGCCAGACGCTGCTCTCCGAGGTTTCCCAAGGTCCCCGCTAAGGCCGGACAGTTGACTCGGTCGGATTCTCTCGTCGCCAACGTCGTCGCATTCGGGCGGCTCCTCCGCCGGATCGGGATCGGCTCGGGAACCGAGGAGACCCGCCGGTTTCTCGAGGCGCTCGACCTGATCGGCTTCCACGACAAGCGGGCGGTTCGGGCTGCGGGCCGGTCGGTCTTCGTTAGGCGGCGCGAGGAGCGGGAGCTGTTCGACCGGGCCTTCGAGCTGTTCTGGCGCCGCCAGGGCCGCCGGGACGACGACGGGATGCCGCTTCCCAAACTGCGTCAGGACTCCACCCCGCTGCCCACCTTTCCCGCGAACGACCCCGATTCGACCCACGCCATGGCAGAGGTCGAGATGCAGCCGGTTGCCCGGCTCACCAGCGACCGGGAAATGGTCCGGCGCGCCGACTTCGCGGCGCTCACGCCCGAAGAGACTCGCGACGCCCTCGCGATGGTCGCCGCACTCCGGCCGGCGCTCCCGACCCGCCGGTCTCGGCGCTGGGCGATCAGCCGGAGGCGGGGTCGCCGGGTCGCTCAGGGTCGGATGCTCCGCCGGGCCCTCGCGACCGCGGGCGAGCCGCTCGTCTGGCGATGGCTCGACCATCCGGAGCGCGGCCGCCAGCTCGTGTTCGTCTGCGACATCAGCGGCTCGATGGAGCGATACAGCCGCTTCATGCTCCGCTTCGCGCACGCGCTCACGGCGGTCGGCGCGCCGGTCGAGGTGTTCGTGTTCGGAACCCGCCTAACGAGGATCACCCGCGATCTCGCGCTCCGCGACGCGGATCAGGCGCTCCAGCGGGTGGGCAAGACGGTCGTCGACTGGAACGGCGGAACCCGGATCGGTGAGAGCCTCCACGAGCTCAACCGCCGCTGGGTCCGCCGCGTGATCCGGGGCAGCGCGATCGTGATGATCTGCTCGGACGGCTGGGAGCGCGGCGACCCCGCAATCCTCGCCGGCGAGATGGCACGGCTCCGCCGGTCATGCTATCGTCTCATCTGGCTCGATCCGCTGGCCGGCCATCCCGATTTTGTGCCTGAAGTCGCGGGGCTCAAGGCGGCGCTTCCATTCGTCCACATGTTGTTGCCGTGCGGATCGGTGGCGTCATTGGAAGAGCTGGCGGAGCGGCTGGCGGCGATTGGGGTTCGGCGTTCGAGAGTTCAGGGTAACACGGGGATGGCCGGTTATGCGTGACCTATTGACGGAATACGATCGTCTCAGCGCCTCGGGCCCGGTGGGCCGGGCGGTCGTGACGAAAGTCTGGGGCTCGGCGCCGCGCGCCGAGGGGGCGACCCTGCTCGCGACCAAGGACGGCGTGATGGCGGGGTCGGTATCCGGTGGATGCGTCGAGAACGCCGTGGTGGAAGAGATCGTGGCGGCGCTCGAAGGGGGCAAGTCGAAGCAGTTGAGCTACGGCGTGACCCATGAGCGGGCCTGGGAGTTCGGGCTCGCCTGCGGCGGCACGATCGGCGTGTTCGTCGAGCCCAGGGTCCGGCCGGAGCTGCTCGAGGCGGCGCGGCGTTCCGAGGGAAGCGTGATCGCGACCGTGATCGGGGGTGCCGGGCCGATCGGCGCCGCGCTCGTCGTCCATGAAGACGGCACGACTGAGCGGCTCGGGCTCCCGGCCAGTTTCGTCGAGCCGGTCGCACAGCAGAGCCTCGCCCGGCTCGCCTCCCTGGCGAGCCGGGCCGAGACGATCGAGGTCGGCCACGAGACGATCGAGGTGTTGTTCGAGGTGTTCCCTCGCGAGCCCACGATCATCATGTTCGGCGCCGTCCACGTTGCAATGGCGCTGACCACGCTCGCCAAAGCGCTCGGGTATCGCGTCGTGGTCGCCGACGGCCGCGAAGGGTTTCTCACCCGTGAGCGCTTTCCGCTCGCAGACGAGCTGGTGCTCGCCTGGCCCGAAGAAGCGTTCGCCAAAATCGGGATCGACAGCGCCACCTGCATTTGTATTCTCAGCCATGATCCCAAGTTCGACGATCCGGCGCTCGACATCGCGATTCGCTCGCCGGCGGTCTACATCGGCGCGATCGGCTCCCGGAAGACTCAGGTTCTCCGGCGGGAGCGGCTCAAGATCCAGGGCGTGAGCGACGCGGACATCGAGCGTCTCCACGGGCCGATCGGTCTCGATCTCGGCGGACGAGAGCCGGGTGAGATCGCGCTCGCGATTCTCGCGGAGATCACGGCGGTGCGGTATGGGAAGCCGACGCGACGGCAGGAGGGCAAGACGGCAGGTGGGTAAGGCGGCAAGGCGGCAAGGCGGTTCCGAAATGTGGGCACCGCTCGAGAATTGACGTCACCATAATTCATTCGAGGACTGGATGAACATGCGCTTACGCGGCGCCACGTTCGCCCTGATTGGGATCGCGATCGCGGGGCACCGGGCCACGGGCCAAACGGTCGCGGGGAATCCTCGGGTGCAATCCGCGCTGCAGGTGGCCCGGACCTGGCTCGACGCGGAGCAGGGGTATCATCGGATTCCGGGTCTCTCCGCGGCGATCGTCGCCGATCAGGAGCTCGTGTGGAGCGGAGGGTTCGGATACGCGGACCTGGCCCGGCGAGATCCGGCGACACCGGCCACGATCTACAGCATCTGCTCGATCTCCAAGCTCTTCACGAGCCTCGCCGTGCTGCAGCTCCGCGACCAGGGCAAGCTCCGGCTCGACGATCCGGTAGCCAAGCACCTCAGCTGGTTCAACATCAAGCGCACGTTCCCCGAATCGCCCGAGATCACGATCGAAGGTCTCCTCACCCATGCTTCCGGCCTCCCGCGGGAGTCGGCCCACGGCTATTGGAGTGCCGATTGGGTCTTCCCAACCAGGGATGAGATCATCAGCAAGCTCGGGAGCCAGGAGACTCTTTACCCCGCCGAGAAGTACTGGCAGTATTCGAACCTCGGCCTCACGCTTGCGGGCGAGATCGTCGCCGCAGCGTCGGGGAAGCCGTACGCCGACTATGTCAAGGCGAACCTGCTTTCGCCGTTAGGCCTGACGAGCACGACGCCGGAGATCCCGGCCGACGAGCGGGGCCGGCGCCTCGCGGTCGGCTATGGCCCGTGGAAGCGCGAGGGTGAGCGCACGGCCCTTCCGGTCTTCCAGGTTCGAGGCATCGCGCCGGCGGCGGGATACGCGTCGACCGCGCTCGACCTGTCCAAGTTCGCGATGTGGCAGTTCCGGCTCCTCAAGAACGGCGGCACCGAGATCCTCTCCGCCAATACCCTCCGCGAGATGCGCCGGGTCCATTTCGTCGATCCGGATTTCAACGTCATGTGGGGGTTGGGATTCGCGGTGGAGCGGAACGACAACAAGACGTTCGTCGGTCACGGCGGAAGCTGTCCCGGCTACCAGACCGACCTCTTGATGCGAGACGAAGACCGGATCGGCGTCGTGGTGATGACCAACGCAATCGACGCGGTGCCCGCCGAGATGGCTCAGCGCGTCTATCAGCTGGTGGCGCCCGCGATCATCGCAGCACGGACCGACTCGACGCCGAAGCCGTTCGACCCGAGTCTGACCGCCTATCTCGGCAGCTACGACAACCCGTGGGGAGGAGAGACCGCCGTAGTGCCGTGGGAAGGAGGCCTCGCGCTGCTGTATCTCCCGACGCCGAACCCGCTCCGAGCCCTCACCAAGCTCCGCAAGGTCGGCGAGCACACCTTTCGCCGAGTCCGCTCGGACGAGACGTTAGGCGAGGCATTTGTCTTTGAGATGGGGCCTGACGGGAAGCCGGCGAAATTGGTGGTGAATAACAATGCGTCGCCGCGGCTGAGGTAGGCGTACTCGCAAGTCGGAAATCGGAAATCGGGAGATCCGCCGCCCGATCGCCGACTTCCGACTTTCGATGCCCCTACATCCCCGGCTCGTCCGCCGACGGGCCGTACGTTCCTGGAACGGGAACGCCGTTGAGCCGGAGATAGACGCTGAGCTGACCGCGGTGATGGATCATGTGATTGATGACCCAGGTCCGAACCACGGCGATCCGCGGCAACGTAAAGAGCACCTGCCCGCCCGCCTTGAGCGTCCAACCCACCATGTAGTCGGCATCGGATGCCGCGGCGAGCGCCGCGCGCGCCGTCTTGACGTTCTCATCGAATAGTGCCAACGCGGCGGCGGTTGTCGTAAATAGAGCCGGCGTGAAGGCGGGGCCATCCGGCGGGCTCATATCGAGCTCGGTTTCCTTCATCGTCATCAGGCCCCACCCGGGCAGCTCGGCGAGGTGGACCGCCAGGCGGCCCATGGGCATCGACTTCTCGTGGGGCAGCCAATCCTTCTTGTCTTCAGGCACCCGCTCGATGTGTTTGCGCGTGGTCGCCATCTCGTGGTCGAATTCGGGCACAATGGCTTCGGCGATCATGTTGCCTTCCGGTGCGGTGGCATGAAGTCGTGCAGGGAGGGATAAGGTCGCGTCCGCGGGGTGCGGTGGCAAGGGCTAGAGGGTAAGGCGGGGCTTCGGGAACCGGAATCGGAACCAAAGGACCGCCCTGATTTCCCCCGTAAGTCCTATTCCCTAATCCCTAAGGCGCACCCTATTCCCTCATCGCCCCCGGCGCCAGCTTCCGAAACTCCGCCAAGATCCTCCGCTGAGCGGCGCGATCCCTGATTGCGATGAAAATGGTGTCGTCGCCCGAGATGTTGCCGAGCACGTCGGGCCAGGCGAGGCGGTCGACGGCGATTCCAACCCGGTTTGCTTCGCCCGGAGGCGTGTGGAGGACGACCAGCGCGTCGCCCGCGGTGAAGACGCTCAGCACGCCTTCGCTGATCCGCTGCTCGTCCGGATCACGACGCGGAGACTTCGTGACGACCGGCCGGTGATACGCGCCCCCTACCTTGACGAGGCCGAGCGCCGCGATATCCCGGCTCACCGAAGACTGCGTCACAGTCCAGCCCTCGCGAGCCAGCGCATCGGCCATCTCCTCTTGGGTCGTGACCCGATGGGTCTCGATCAACTCGAGAATCTTGAGATGGCGCTGCCGGCGGTCGCCTCTCATCTCCCCCGCCCCGCGAGACGGGTAAGCGCTCGATCGAACTTGGTCTGCAGTGCGACATTCCATCGCCTCGCCCGGCGGATCCGGGCCCGCAATTCGCCCAGCTCGAGCGCGCCGGCGCCGCCGACACTCCGGCGGACCCGAAGGAGGCTCTGGGCCCCGGCAGGCGGGAAAGAGGTTCCGCTTTTCACGAGCGCCGCGACCTCGCGATACGCCTGGCGAAACGGCCGACCCGCCTGAACCCGCCGCATCACTTCGTCCGTGGCGAGAAGATCGCCGGTGAGGGCTTCGCTCGACCTGAACCGGTCCACCTCGACCTGCGCAACCACGTGCCGTGCGATCGCGAGCATGTCCCGCGAGCGCTCGAGACCTCGAATCAGCGGCTCCTTCAGGAGCTGGAAGTCGCGATGATAGCCGCTGGTGAGCTTGGCCTTGATTGCAAGCACCTGTGCGAAGTCGCCCTCGAGCGCCGCGGCGCGGGCTCTCGTCAGCTCGAACAGATCGGGATTTCGCTTGTGCGGCATGATGCTGGAGCCCGTCGCCAGCGAGGCCGGCAGCTTGAGGAGACCGAACTCCTCGCCCGAGAGCAGGACCACATCGGTTGCCCACCGCGAGAGGTCGTGCGCGACGTCCACACACCAGGCGAGCACTGCCGCCTCCAGCTTCCCCCGTCCATTCTGCACGCTGGTCACATGGAGGTCGAGCCCGCCAAAGCCGAGCGCGCGCGCCGCCGCGCGCCGGTCGAGTGGCAGAGGGACCCCGTAGCCTGCCGCGCTGCCTAACGGAGACCGGTCGACCCGGGGCCAGATCCCGCCCAGGGATTCGGCGGAATCGATCAGGCCTTCCGCCAGCGCCGCCGCCCACAGGCCCGCGCTCGAAGGCATCGCTCGGCGGGTGTGCGTGTAACCGGGCCAGACCGCGCTTCGATATCGGGCCGCAAACCCGATCAGCCGTCC
>JBDTOH010000106.1:0-12717 GCA_039933355.1 Gemmatimonadota bacterium
GGTTTACCGTGATCGGGGTTGTGCCGAGCGTCCGCTCGAGTTCGATCACCGGCGCCTTCCGGGCGACGTACTACTTCGATCACCGGCAGCGGCCGCCGTACCGATCCGCCGCGGTTACCTACGCGGTGCGGACCCGGCTCGAGCCAGCCGAGTCGTTTGCTTCGCTTCGCTTGGCGGTTCGGGCGGTGGACCCGGAAGTGCCGGCCGTGCTCAGCACGATGCCGGAGCTGGTTGCCCGCACCGTGGCCGACAAACGTTTCACGATGCTGGTGCTGGGGACGTTCGGAGCGCTCGCGCTGCTGCTCGCGATCGTAGGGATTTACGGCGTGATCTCCTACGCCGTAGCGCAGCGCACCCGCGAGTTCGGCGTCCGGCGCGCGCTCGGCGCCACAACCGGGCGAGTGAGTACGCTGGTGTTGAAGTCGACCCTCGCGGCGGTGGTTCCCGGGCTCCTGATTGGCGCCCTGCTCACAGTGGTGAATGCGCGGGCGCTCGGCGCATTCCTCTACGGCGTCTCGCCGTTCGACCTGCCGGCGCTCATCATGGTGGTGGCAGCACTCGGGGCGGCGGCAGTGCTCGCCAGCCTGGTACCGGCGTGGCGCGCGCTCCGGATCGACCCGCTGATCGCGATGCGTGCCGAGTAAGCTCCGGCTACTTTGCCCCGCCCGCCCGCCCGCGGTCGAGACAGCGATACTGCACAGCTTCCGCCATGTGCGGAAGTTCGACCAGCTCCCGGCCGTCCAAGTCGGCGATGGTGCGGGCGATCTTGATGATCCGATGATACGCTCGAGCGGAAAGCCTGAATCGTTGCATCGCCTGCCCGAGGAGCGACTCCGCTTCGCCGGTCATCGCACCGAAGTGACGGACATCGCGGGCACCCATGTGCGCGTTGGCGTAGATGCCCGGCCGCGACCGGAACCGGGCCCGCTGGAGCGCCCGCGCCCCTTCCACTCGGGTCCGGACCGCCTCGCTCGGCTCCTCGGCCAGGGGACCACCTAACTCGGTCCACGGCACCGACGATACGTGAACGTGAATGTCGAGCCGGTCGTAGAGCGGCCCCGACACTCGACCCACATACCGGTCCACCAGCTCGTCGGGGCAGCGGCAGGACTGTCCCGGATCACCGCGGTAACCGCATGGGCAAGGGTTCATCGCGGCGACCAGCATCACCCGAGCCGGATACGTCAGGCTGGTCTGGACTCGCGAGATCGTGACGATTCCGTCTTCGAGCGGCTGACGGAGCACCTCGAGGACGTGCCGCCGGAACTCGGGCAACTCGTCGAGGAACAGGACGCCGAGATGCGCGAGACTCACTTCGCCCGGTCGGGGAGTCGATCCGCCGCCGGCCAGGCCGGCGTCGCTGACGGTGTGGTGGGGCGCGCGGAACGGACGCTCCGTGAGCAGCGGGCGGCCGGCCGGAAGCAGCCCCGCAACGCTATGGATCTTGGTGACCTCGAGCGCTTCCTCCAGCGTCAGGCTGGGCAAGATCGTGGGGAGCCGCCGAGCCAGCATCGTCTTCCCCGTGCCGGGCGACCCGATCATCAGGACGTTATGGGCGCCGGCCGCTGCCACCTCGAGCGCCCGTTTCGCGGCCCGCTGGCTGCGAACGTCGCTGAAGTCGACGCCGTCGATCGGAACGCTGGTCAGAAGCGCGGACCGGTCCGGCGCGTTCGCCGCGATCGGTTCGGCGCCGCTCAGGTGCCGGGCGACGCCGAGCAGCGACGGCGCGCCGTACACGGCGATGCCTTCGATCACGCTCGCCTCAGCTACGTTCGCGACCGGCACGATCATGGACCGAACGCCCGCCCGCCGGGCTGCGAGCGCCATCGGCAAGACCCCGCGAACCGGCCGGAGGTCTCCGTTGAGTCCGAGCTCGCCTAACAGGACGCTGGATTCGTGGGCGGCGCCGCCAAGCTGGCCGCTCGCGACCAAGATCGCAATGGCGATGGCAAGATCGAACGCCGAGCCGTCCTTGCGGACATCCGCGGGGGCAAGATTCGCAGTGATCCGTTTGAGCGGGTATTCGAAGCCGGAGTTGACGAGAGCGGCAGTGACCCGCTCCCGGCCTTCCTTCACGGCGCCGTGCGGGAGGCCCACCGTCGCGAACATGGGCAAGCCATTGCTGAGGTCGACCTCCACCTCAACCAGATAGGCCTCGACGCCGAGGACCGCGGCCGCACGAGCTCGGGCAAGCACATCTCGAGCATAGCAGTCGCTTGGCTGACTCCCACGACCGTCTCGCTGCAGCGCGTGATCTCAATAACTCGACGCTCGACCGCGGTCCCCAGAAACAGAACAACCATCGCGGCTAATGGGGCCGGACCGGCGCTCCGCATGCCGATGACCATCGACGGTGAGCCGGGCGAGACCCAAGGCCGGGCCGAGGGGCTTGGCGGACACAGAATGGAGGTGAGCCAGCATCGATCGGTTGCAGCGGGACTGCATCGGCCGACCAGACCTATCCTCCGTGACTCGGTGCTCGGGCCGACACTCAGGGTGGGAGCCGCGTCGATGCCACTTTGGTTCCTCTTACTCCACCCGGAGCACGTCCATCGGAGGAAGCCGAGCCGCTCGCCAGGCCGGAATCGCGTTCGCGAGCAGCGTGGCAACGAGCAACGTCACCGTTGCCGCCGCATAAGTGCCGAGGTCCGTCGGCCCGACCTCGAAGAGCAAGCTCCGGAGCAACCGGCCCGCCGCCACTGCACCTCCTATACCTAACCCGATTCCGACCACGGCGACAACCGCACCCTCGCCAAGCACCATCCGCCGGACCTGCCCGGGCTCGGCGCCGATCGCGAGCCGGATTCCGATCTCGCGGGTCCGCGCCGAGACGAGGTAGGCCATCACGCCGTAGACACCGATCGCCGCGAGCAGGAGGGCAAGCGCGCCGAACCCGCTGAGCATCACCGTCGCGAAGCGGGTGCGGGCCGTCGCAGTCGCGGCGATCTCCTGCATGGTTCGCACCGAGTAGATCGGGACTCCAGGGTCGATCGCGTGGATGACCGCGCGAACCCCATCCATCCGTCCGAGCGGGTCGGTGGACGTCTTCACCAGGAACATCGTCCGGGAAAAGCTCCGCTGGAGCGCCGGCAGGTACGCGTCGGGCCCGGCCGGTTGTTCGGGCGCCCCGTACCGCACGTCGCCCACAACTCCCACGACCGTCGCTGTCGAGTCCCCTCCGTAGAAATATCCCGACGCGATCGCGATCAACTGCCCGAGCGGAGCTCTCCCCGGCCACAGCCGCAGAGCCGCGGCCTGATTGATCAGCACAACCCGGGGGGAGCCCGGCCGGTCGGTGGCATCGAACAGCCGGCCCGCCCGGAGCGGGATGCCTAACACCTTGAAGTAACCCGGCGAGACATAGTGGAGGCCGATCGGGTCCTTCGCATCCTGCGGCTTGAACCGGGTCTCGCCTGCCTGCGTCACGACGCTGCCGCTACAGCCCGCGGTGAGCGGAGCGCAGAGGTTGACTCCCACCGCCTCGATTCCCGGCATCGACGCCAGTCGCTCCAGAACCCGGCTTTTGAACTCGACGGGGTGACTCCCGGCGTAGTCCTGATCGCTCGCGGACACGCTGAACGTGGCCACCCCGCTCGACTCGAACCCGCGGTCCACCGTCTCCAGTCGGACCAAGCTTCGGATCAGGAGTCCCGCGCCGACCAGCACGATGACCGCAAGCGCCAGCTCGAGGGTGACCAGCATCCGGTGAACGCCCCACCCTCGCCGGCGCACGGCGGCCGCGGACCGGCCTCCGGAGAGATCCCGGAGCTGGCCGCCTAACCCGCCTCGCATGGCCTGCCACATCGGCAAGATGCCGGTCAGCGCACCGGTCACCAGCGCCAACACGGCAGCGAATCCAAGGACCCGGCAGCCGAACGCCGCCGAACGCGGGTCGAGCAGGTAGGGCATCCCCGCCGGGCCTGCGGTCTGCGCCGGAACCAGCCGGACGAGCACACCATGCGTCAGATATGCCAGCCCCACGCCGACAATGCAGCCGCCCACCGACAGCAGGAGACTCTCCACCAGAAGCTGGCGGGCGAGATCTCGCCGGCTCGCGCCTAACGCCAGGCGGACGCTCAGCTCCTGGGTCCGGGCAGTCGCCCGAACCAGGAGCAGGCTTGCGATGTTGACGCACGCGATCAGCAGGACCAGCCCGACCGTGCCAAGGAGCAGCACGCTGGCCCGCCGCAGGACGGGATCGGTCCGGCTCTCCGCGAGCGGAGCCGCAACCGCGCTCCAGGCCTCCGGTTGCGCCGGGTCGCGGAACTGCTGATCGACGGCCCGGCCGACGGTATTGGCCTCAGCCTGCGCCTGGGCGAGGGCGACCCCTCGCTTGAGCTTCCCGATGACGTTGAACCAGTGGTTCCCGCTCTCCTTGAGAATCGCAGCGCCTTCGAAAGCCGGCGTCATCATCATCGGTACCCAGGCATCGACGATGCCCGACAGGCCGCGGAACCCGGCCGGCACGACCCCGACGATGGTGAGAGGGACGTCGCTGAGCGAGATCGACGACCCGACCGTGCGCGGATCGCTTCCGAACCGCGACCGCCAGAGTCGTTCCGAGAGCATCACCACGGGCCGGGCCTGAGGCAGCGAATCCTCGTCCGGGGCGAACACCCGGCCCGCGACCGGCGTCACTCCTAACATCCCGAAGTACGGAGCCGACACCTCCTCGACCTCGATCCGCTCCACCCCCGCCTGACTCCGCAGGTTGAGATTGCTCGACCCGATTCCCGCCATGGCGTCGAACGACGTGGCGCGCGCTCGGAATGTCTCGAACTTCGGGTACGACCACGCAAACCGTGAGGTCCGCTCGACCGATGCGGTTCCCGGCAAGATGTCGAGGGTGACGAGCCGGTCCGGTTCGGGATACGGCAGCGGCTTGAGCAGGGCACTGTCCACTATGCTGAAGATTGCGGTGTTGGCGCCGACGCCGAGCCCGAGCGTCAGCATCGCAATAACGGCGAACAGTGGCGTGCGACGGAAGCCTCTCGACGCGAACCTGACCTCGGCAGCAATCCGCTCGAGCGACCCGAAGGACCAGGTGGACCGCGAGGTCTCGGCGAGCTGCGCCCGGTTCCCGAATGATTTGATGGCTTGAAGCCGAGCCTCCCGCTCCGGCTCGCCGCCGGCCTCGAGCTCGTCCGCTCGGCGCGACAGGTGGAACTCGACCTCCTCGTTCATCTCCGCTTCGTATCGGTCCCGCTGCAGGTAGAATCGCATCCGCCTGCCGATCTCGCCCAGCCAGCTCATAGTGCCGCCTATTCCTGCCGGAGAACCCGGTGAATCGCCGCGACGATCGTCTCGAACCCTTCGACCTCCAGTGCGAGCTGCTTCCGGCCCGGTCGCGTGAGCTCGTAATACCGCGCCCGGCGGTTGGTGGGCGTTTGGCGCCACTCGGCCTTGAGCCAGCCCTTGAGGAGCAGTCGCTGGAGCGCGGGGTAGAGCGATCCCTCCTCGACCCGGAGGACGTCCTGCGAGAGGCGGGCGATGTGCTGAACGATGCCGTAGCCGTGCATCGACTGCGCGGCCAGAGTCCGGAGCACGAGTAGATCGAGCGTGCCGGGCAAGAGATCGCTGCGCTCACCAGCCATGAAGCCCCCGGAAGACGGGTCGAGGAGGTCCAGACAGGCCATCCATAGCCTACCTATGGATGGAGATACGGCAGAGGAGTTGGCGGAGTTTCAAAGTGGGACTGGATGGAACGGGGCGGGCCGGCCGGCGACCGCCCGCGGCGACGTCGAGGGCTATTCGGGCTCGACCTGGACCGCGGTCCCGTAGCAGAGTACTTCGGTGACCCCCTGCATCACCTCGTTTGCGTCATACCGGACGCCGACCACAGCGTTTCCACCGTGGGCCTCGGCGTGCTCCAGCATCAGCTCGAACGCCTCGGCACGAGCCCGCTCGCACAACTCGGTGAAGCGGCGAATCTTGCCGCCGAAGAGCGTCTCGATGCTCGCCCCGAAGAACCCGAAAACCGACCGGGATCGGACCGTCACTCCCATGACAACGCCCAGCGTGGTGACCGTACGAAACCCCTCGAGGGTGAACGCGGTCGTCGTCAAGTGGTGGAGGATCTTGTTTGGGTTCGCAAGCCGTTCAGCCGACATCAGTGCGCCTCGCATCCGGAAGGGGCGGCCGAGGCCCGATTGTCGGGGCTTCGCCGTGCTCACGAAGATAGACCGGACCGGGCGGCGAGTTGTAGAGGCACGCGTGCCCGCGGTAGCTTTCGGAAGGAGTCATTTCGCGCAAAGGACGGGAATGGTCAACCAGACCGCCACGGGACTCGATCACGTCGTCATCTTCACCCCTGAGCTGGATTCCGGTGCCGAAATCTATCGGCGGCTGGGGTTTCATCTCACGACCCGCGGCCGGCACAGTCATCTCGGCACCGCCAACCAGTGCATCATCCTCGAGCGGGACTATATCGAGCTTCTCACGATCGTCGTGCCGGGGCCGGCCAACGAGCGGTGGCGGCCGATTTTCCGGCGAGGCGGCGGGCTCGGCGCCATGGTGTTCGCGTGTGAGGACGCCCGTGCGGTCCATGCTGCGCTCGTGGCCCGTGGGGTTCAGGCAGACGATCCAATGGACTTCGGCCGGCCGGTACCGCTTCCCGGAGGCACGGTCGAGGCCCGATTCTCCGTGTGCCTTCTACCGAAGGAGACGAGCCCGGCGATCGCCGCGTTCTTCTGTGAGCAGCTGACTCGTGAATACGTGTGGCGGCCCGAGTGGCAGGTGCATCCGAACGGCGCGACCGGCGTCGCGGGCCTTACGATCGTCACGCCTTCGCCCGCTGAGCTCGCTCCAGCCTACCAGGCGCTCCTGGGGGACAGCGCGGTCGAGAAGCGCCGGGGACGGGTTACGCTGACTCTCGGCGGAGCGCGGGTCTGGATCATCACGCCGGCCGAAGCCGAGCGGCGGTTGGGCTCGGCGGTCGACGCGCTGCTCGGCGAGCCCCGCCCGATCGGTCTTACCATCACCGTGCGGGATCTCGCGGCGACCAAGGCGCACCTGGATTCCCGCGAGGTCGCGTACGTACCGTTCGGGCGACAATCGATTCGGGTGGCTCCGGGCTCGACTCACGGGATCCACCTCGAGTTCCTCCAGCCCGACCCTGCCTAACGTGACCCAAGCGACCGTTCGCGCCGCCATCTTCCCCGCCCCGAACGAGGCCGTTCGGCTCGAATCGTACCCCCTGCCGCCGAGCAGCGCCGGCGGCGCGATCCTCGAGACAATTTTTGCCGAGGTCTGTGGTACCGACGTCCACCTTCACCATGGCCGGCTCCGCGGCGTGCCGTACCCGCTCATCCCGGGGCATGTCTCGGTCGGCCGCCTCGCGGAGCTCCGAGAGCCGGTCAACGACGTCGAAGGGCGCCCGTTCCGGGAGGGCGACGTGGTGACGTTCCTCGACGTTCACGAGACCTGTAACGCCTGCTTCCAGTGTCTGGTCGCCAAGCAGACGACCCGGTGCCCCCACCGGAAAGTGTACGGCGTCACCTATGGAGCGAAGGACGGATTGTTAGGCGGGTGGGCGGAGCGGATCTGGCTCAAGCCCGGCGTCAAGCTGGTCAGACTTCCGCCGGGCCTCGACCCCGAAACGTTCATCGGCGGCGGGTGCGGGATGGTGACGGCGCTCCACGCGATCGACCGAGCCGAGATCCGGCTCGGGCAATCCGTCGCGGTGCTTGGTGCGGGGCCGGTCGGGCAATCGTGCGTGGCGATGGCGGCGCTCTCGGGCGCGAGCGACATCATCGTCATCGGCGGCCCCGAAAACCGGCTCGAGTTTGCCCGCCGGATGGGTGCGACGGATGCCGTCTCACTCGCCACGCCTCACGCGGAGCGGCTCGAGTACGTGCGGTCGCTCACCCACGGGCGCGGGGTGGACGTGGTGATTGAGGCCGCCGGCCGGCCCGAGGCGGTCCCCCAGGCGCTCGATCTCGTGCGAGACGGTGGCCGCGTGGTCGTGGTAGGCCAGTACACCGACAACGGACCGGTCGAGATCAACCCGCACTACCAGATCAACCGGAAACACGTCGAGATGCGGGGCTGCTGGGGCTCCGATTACTCGCACTTTCACCGCGCGGTCGCGATCGCGGCGCAGCACGGTCACCGGGTCCCATGGCGGGAGATGGCCCAAGGAAAGTTCTCCCTCGCCGACGCCGCCCATGCCCTTCAGGCGATCGAGAGCCAGTCGCTCTTGAAAGCGGTCATCGTTCCCTAACGCGCGGCGGTCAATCGGCGCGGAGCACCGTGACCGGATCGACCCGGGCGGCCCGCCATGCCGGGATCAGCGTGGCAAGCAGCGACACCCCGAGCAGCGACGCGGCGGCGACCACGAATGAGGTCGCATCGGTCGGCTCGATCCCGTAGAGCAGGCCCCGGGCAAACCGAACCGCGAAGGCGGCGAGGATCACGCCGCCGACCACTCCTGCGATCGCGAGCCGCATCCCTTCCCACACGATCGACCGGATAATGTCCCGCCGCGACGCTCCGAGCGCTGAGCGAACCCCGATCTCGCGGCTCCGCTGGGTCACCAAATAGGAGAGCACCGCGTAGAGACCGAGGACCACGAGGCTGACGGTCGCAATCCCGAATCCGGTGGTGAGCCACGCGACCAGCCGGCGCGACGTCTGGGTCGCCGCCAGCGTGTCGGTGAGCGGCTCGAAGCCGACTTGGCCAAAACCTCGAATTGGCATCTCGGGATGAAGGCGCCGGACGGTCTGATTGAGCGCGGGAAGCAGGCCGGCGAGCCCGCGGTCAGCCCGCACCACGAGTCGCATGTGGGCCCATGGGTTGGCGGTGTAGAGGACGTACACCTGATCCGGATAGGGGGTCTCGGGCCCGAACTGCCTCACATCCTTCGCGATTCCGATGACCTCGCCCTGCAGCATTTCGCCGAAGTCGGCGCGGCCCATCACGGCCCGGGAGATCGAAAGCCTTCGTCCCAGCGGATTCTGCTTGGGCCAAAGCCTTCGGGCGAATGATTCGTTCAAAATGAAGCGAGCTGCGCCGGGCGTGAGATCCCCGGCCTCGAAGGCGCGGCCGCCGACGATTGCGATCTGCATGGTCGCGAAGTAGTTAGGCGCGACGACCATCGGCATCGCGAGCTGCTCGTTCTTCGGATCGGGAACCTCGCCCTCCAGGAAGACTTTGGTGGTGTTCGACGACCCGCCGAGCGGCACGAAGTTGACCAGGGTCGCGGCCGAGACTCCGGGCACGGCGGCGACGGCTTCGTTGAGCTCGCGAAAGACGGAGATCAGCTGCTGCGAGCGATCGCTGCTGTCGCCGTCGCCGCCGTCCTTGCCGAAGCCGGCAATCCAGATCGAGGCGAGGCCGTTAGGCTCGAACCCGAGAGGAACGTCGAGAACCCGCCGCAAGCTCCGGACGACCAGCCCGGTCTCCACCATCATCACCACGGCGATCACGATCTGGATCATTGCGAGCCCCGCACGGAGCCGTTGATGATCCCGGTGACCGCCGGCCCGGGATCCCGCGCGCAGGGCCTGCTCCGGATCGAGCCGAGTGCTGAGCCAGGCCGGGATCAGGGCCACGATCAGCGTCACGGCCACGACGAGCGCGAATCCGCCCGCGGCGACGGCAGGGCTGAACACGATCTCTTCGGCGCGGGGCAAGAGCTCGGCGGAATGCAGGCGAATCGTCCGAATCGCTGCGGCGGCAAGCCCGAGCCCCAGCAGCCCGCCAATTCCGGTGACCACGAGCGTCTCAGTCGCGACGAGCCGGATGAGACGCCACCGCCCACCCCCGAGCGCCGCCCGGACGGCGAGTTCCTGCCGGCGCGCGACCGTTCGCGTGAGCGAAAGATTGGCCAAGTTGGTGCAGGCGATTCCCAGCACCAGCGCGAGCCCCGCCCCAATCAGCAGTAGAGGCTGCGTCGGATCGCCCAAGCTCGCGGAGGTGGACAGCAACACCTCCCGAGTGAGCGGAAGCATCGTCGCCTTCGGAAAGGTGCCTTGGTCCGCCGGATAGGCGGCCGCCAGCCGAGCCGTGAGGGCTCCAACGGCCGCCTGCGCCGCCTCGACCGAGATTCCCCGCTTGAGCCGGCCAATCATCCGGCCATCTGCATGAACCCCGCGCTGCCCGAGCGCCACCCGGGCCGCGCCTCCGATCGATTCAATCGGCATCCAAATGGTCGCCCATTCCGGGTAACCGACGCCGGGCGGCGTGACACCAACGACCGTGACCGGACCGGCGCTCAGGTTGAGCACCGACCCGAGCACGCCCGGCGAGCCGCCTAACCGCTCGCGCCAGAAGCGGTACGACACGACGGCCACGGAAGCACCGGCGTCGGCCGCCGTGAGCGTTCGTCCGAGGAGGGCCGGCCGGCCGAGCAGTGGGAAGAAGTCATCGGAGACGTAGGCAGCGACGATCCGCTCCGTTCCGTCGGGGCTGATCCACCGCGCGCCGGTTCCACGGACGTACGCGATCCGCTCGAACACGTCGGCCTGCGCGCGCCAGTCGCGGAACGTCGGATAGTCGGGAAGGCGGAACCCCTGCCCATCCGCCGTCGCCTCGTACAGGCCGAACAAGCGGCCGGGCTCCGGAAATGGAAGCGGATGGAGCACGACCCCGCGGGCGACACCATATACTGTGATCCCGCCGCCGACACCGAGCGCGACGAGCGCCAGCGAGACGGCCAGGAACGCGGGTGCCCGCCTCAGACGACGTCCCGCGACAGCGAGGTCGGACCAGAGCGCAGACCACCGGTCCCGCCACCGCCGGTCCCGCTCGTAGCCGCGGGTCTCCGTGGTCGCAGCCGCCGACCAGCGATCCACCGGTCCGAACTGGCGCCGTGCCTCACGCTCGGCGTCCGCCCTCGAGAGCCCGCCGACCATCAGCGCGTCCACTTTCATGCTGAGGTGGAAGTCGAGCTCGTCACGAACCTCTTCCTCCGGCCGCCGGCCCCGAACGATGAGCTCGAAGAACCGGCGAACCTTCGATCGCTCCGCCGGGGTCATGGGCTCACCGCCCGGAGCACCTGCCCGACCGCCGCGACATACTGATCCCATTCCGACATCTCGGCCTTGAGCTGCGCGCGACCCTTGGGCGTCAACCGGTAGTACTTGGCTTTGCGATTGTTCTCCGAAAGGCCCCACTCGGACTCGACCCACCCGCGCCGCGCGAGTCGATGCAATGCCGGATAGAGCGCGCCCTCCTCGATGAGCAGCGCCTCTTCGGTGCGCTCTTTGACCCACATCGCGATGGCGTAGCCGTGGAGCGGCCCCCATGAGAGCGTCTTGAGGATGAGGACGTCGAGCGTACCCTGCACCAGATCGAGCCCGGACATACCGCTCTCTCCCATAAGGTTCTTATGGAGAGAATAGAGTCCGCCCCCTAAAATGTCAATGGGAGCCGGAGATCATGGGTTGGGTGAGCTACTCGGAGCGAAGTGCCTCCATCGGGTTGACCCGCACCGCCCGTTCCGCCGGAGCGATGCAGGCCAGACCCGCGGCGCTGAGGAGAATGACGCTCACCCCGCCGAAGACCAGCGGGTCGTGCCCCGACGTCTGAAAGAGGAGCGGCGCGAGCCAATCCGAAGCGAGCAGCGCGAGGCCAACCCCGATAGCCAGCCCGGCCAGCACCACACCGAGTCCCTGACGGAGCACCAGCCCGCGGAGCTGCGCGGCCGATGCGCCGAGCGCGAGCCGCACGCCGAACTCCTGGGTTCGCTGCGCCACACCATACGCCAGCACGCTGTAGAGCCCGACCACCGACACGAGCAGCGCGAGCACCCCGAACAGCCCGAACATCGTAGCGCCTAACCGCCAGGGTTGGAGCAGCGGGTCGAGGTGTGTCGTCAGCGGACGCACATTGGCGCGCGGGAGGTTCGGCGCCATGCTTTGGAGCGCACGCCTAACACCGGCGACCAGCCGTCCCGGGTCGCCCTTGACCTTGAGATAGAGGATCCGGTCGGATGCGAGCCCCTGGGACTGATCGAGTGGAACCCAGAACCTTCCGGTCGGCGGCTCGACCAGGTCCTCGAATCGGACGTCATCGACCACACCCACCACCTCGCGGCAAGGAGTCGAGTCCGCGCCGACTTTCATGCACCGTCCGACCGCTGTTCCCCCCGGCCAATATGCCTTGGCCATCGTCTCGTTCACGATGACGACCGGTGCGCTTCCCGAGCGGTCCTGGGTCGTAAAGCCTCGACCCTGCCTAACCCGAATCCCCAGCGTGGCGAAATGCTCCGGGCTCACGGCATCCACCCGGGGGGCGCCGCCGGGGAATCGGGGCAGCGAATCGCGGCCCGGAATCCGGACTTCTTTGGTGAAGCGAGTCCAAAAGGGCGCCATCATCGCAATGCTGGCCCGCTCCACCCCGGGGAACACAGCCATTCGGTCCCGAGCCTCCCCAAAGAACTGATGGGTGCGCTCACGGCTGTAATCGGCGAGCCCGAGATCGATCTGGGCGACGATCACCCCGCTCGCGTCGAAGCCGAGGTCGAGCGACGACGCCCGCTGAAAGCTCCGAACGAACAGCCCCGCCCCAACCAGCAACAAGACCGATAACGTCGCCTGAGCCAGCAACAGGCCCGTCCGGAGCCGCCGCTGCCGCCGGTCGCCGCCCAGTCCACCACCGCCGCTGCCTAACTTGAGGGAGTGCGACAGCTCGGGCCGGCTCACTTGAAGCGCAGGAACCAGCCCTACGAGCAGGAGGGTGATACCCATCGCCGCGAGCGTTACCAAGAGAACCCGC
>JBDTOH010000107.1:0-12671 GCA_039933355.1 Gemmatimonadota bacterium
TGGGGCTCGATCTGCTCGGGGCCGCTGCGTCCGGCGGCCTCATGCTAGCCACCCGCCAGAGCGGAGGAGCCGCCTCGGTAATCGCCATTCCGGTGGTTGAGCTCGTGGCAAGCGTAGCCCTCGAGCGGCTCGTGGGGCACCGCAGGGCGTCGGCGCTGACGCTGGCGCCGCTTCCGGCCGGCGGGGTCGCCGTCGGACTCCGGTTCTCGCTCCCGACCTTGGCCGGTCGGGACTGAACGCGGAGGCTTACTCGAAGCCCGGGCCGAGCGTTGTTAGGCGCTTTTGCCCCGGCGCGGCTTGCGGCGCTTTCGCCGGGCCGCCTCGAGCGCCAGATCGACCCACGGCGTGAGCGCCTCGGCGTCTTCGAGCAGATCGGCTGGGAGCCCGTAGTAGCTCATGGTCTCGCCGTCTTCACCGAACGGACGGAACGGCTTCATTCCGGCCGCTTCGAACTCGGGGCGGGTGAGGTCGTCGGCCTTGAGGTAGAGGGTGTCGTCGTCCGCCAGCGCGAAGAACCGCTCGCTGGAATAAATGCCGAGCCCGCCGAACATCGCCTGGCCGCGAACAGCCGTGGCCACCCGGGCGAGCTGGTCGAGCACGAAGGTCCGGTAGCTCGGCGTGACGGACATGGGCGGTCAGTGCAGCTGAGCGTCGGTGACGATCCGGCCGCCGGCCATCACCCAGCTCACCCGCTGCGTGACCGTGATGTCCTTGAGCGGATCGCCGGGGACCGCCACCAGGTCGGCGAGCTTGCCCGGCGCGATCACGCCGCGGTCGCTCACACCTAACGCCTCGGCCGCGACGCTGGTCGCGGTTCGGAGCGCATCCAGCGGCGACATCCCCGCTTTGACGTAGACGTCGAACTCGTGGGCGTTCTCTCCGTGCGGGTACACTCCCGCATCGGTCCCGAACCCGATCTTGACCCCGGCCGCGATCGCCTTTCGGAGGCTGGCCCGGGCGAGCGGCATGATCGTTTCCGCTTTCCCTCGGACTAGCGCCGGAAGCACCGCCAGGTTGATCCGGTCGATGAGGTACGACGTCGGCACGAGATACGTCCCCCGCTGTTTCATCATCGCAATGGCCTCGTCGTCGAGCATCGACCCGTGCTCGATCGAGGTGACACCGGCTCGAATGGCCGCCTTGATGCCCTCGGTGCCGTGGGCGTGCGCCGCCACTCGGATCCCGTGGCGCTTGGCCTCGTCGACGATGGCCTTGAGCTCCTCGTCGCTGAGTTGCTGAGCCCCGACGGGGCCCTCGAGCGAGAGGACGCCCGCGGTCGCGCAGACCTTGATGACTTTCGCGCCGTGTTTGATCTGATAGCGAACCGCCCGCACAACGGCCCATGGCCCGTCGCCGATGCCGCCTTCCGGGCCTTCCTCGGCGACTCCCGGGGCAAATCCGGTAACGTCGCAATGGCCGCCGGTGATCCCGATCATATCGCGCGAGGGAAACACGTGGGGACCGACCGCGGTGCCGCGCTCGACGGCGTTTCCGAGCGCCACTGTCACATCTCCGCCGAAATCGCGGACGGTAGTGAAGCCCGCCGCCACGGTCTTCCTCGCATTGTTCGCAGCGGCGAACGCGTAGTCCGCCATCGTCCGCGTCACGGACTCCGTGAAGCTGCCGGCTGAGATCTCGCTGGAGAGATGAGTGTGGAGATCGATGAACCCCGGGAGCAGGGTGACGTCGCCGAGGTCGACGACCTTCGCGTCCGGGGGCGCGCCGGCTTGGCCGAGGGCGATGATCCGGTTGCCTTGGACCACGATCACCGGATTGGCGACAAGTTGTCCCGATGAGACGTCGAGCATCCGGGCAGCCTTGACGACCGTGACCGGTCCCGCGGATTGAGCACCCACGGTCAGGGGCGCGGAAGCGACCAGCACGGCGGCCACAACGACGAAGCGGCGCATGCAATCTCCGAATTGGAATAGTTGAGAGGCTGGAACCTAATACCGAGCTGGGTCGTCGAGCGCTGTTCGTGGCGGGTCCAGGTAGGGCGCCCCAAGGCTCCTCGCTCCGCTCGGAATGACATCGGGGAGCTACGACGAGACTCACGGATCTAAACGATGTCATCCCAAGCGCAGCGAGGGTCGCTTCGCGGTGTTCGGGCCTGGCCGCGGGGGTCTCGGGTCGCTTCGGCCCCCGGATGCCGGACCGGTTTGGTGCTCCTCTACCGGATTCCCGCTCCCTCCCTAGATTGCCCGGGTCTTACCTCTCTTTCCGGAGTCCCCGGCAATGTCGTTTCGCGCCTCGGGCGCTGCGCTCGTCGCCGTGATCCTTTCGGCCGGCGCCCTCCACTCCGTGTCCGCCCAGCTTCCGTCGATCGCCGACAAGACGAAGGCCATGCAGCGGATCGACGGATTCATCCCGCTCTACTGGGAGGAGTCCGCCGGAAGGCTATGGCTCGAGATCAGCCGGTTCAACGATGAGCTGCTCTACGTCGAGTCGCTTCCGTGGGGGATCGGGTCCAACGACATCGGGCTCGACCGGGGGCAGTTAGGCGGTGAGAAGATCGTCCGGTTCGAGCGGATCGGGCCGAAGGTGCTCATGGTCCAGCCGAACTACGACTTCCGCGCGGTGAGCGATAACCCGGCCGAGCGGCGGGCGGTCGAGCAGTCGTTCGCGCAGTCCGTCATCTGGGGTTTCAAGGTCGAAGCGGAGTCGAACGGCGCGGTCCTCGTCGACGCCACCGACTTCGCGATTCGGGACGGTCACGACGTGGCCGGCGCGCTCCGTCGTACCGGCCAGGGCGGCTACCACCTCGAGCCGAGCCGGAGCGCGTTCTACCCGGCCAACACGAAAGGCTTTCCGCGGAATACCGAGATCGAGGCCACCCTCACGTTCGTCGGCGATCCGTCGGGCCGGTTCATCCGGGATGTAGTGCCGTCGCCGGACGCCGTCACCGTGCACCAGCGTCATTCGTTCATCGCGCTACCCGAGCCGGGTTACCAGCCTCGTCCAGCCGACCCGCGGGCCGGTTTCTTCGGGATCTCCTACGCCGATTATGCGGCTCCGATCCGGGATCCGATCGTCAAGCAGCTCATCGCGCGTCACCGGCTCGCCAAGAAGGACCCTGCGGCCCCGGTGAGCGAAGCGATCAAGCCGATCGTCTACTACCTGGACCGCGGTGTGCCCGAGCCGATCCGGTCGGCGCTGCTCGACGGCGCCCGCTGGTGGAACCAGGCGTTCGACGCCGCCGGGTACAAGGACGCCTTCCGGGTCGAGCTCCTCCCCGAGGGCGCCGACCCGATGGACGTCCGCTACAACATGATCCAATGGATTCACCGGTACACGCGGGGCTGGAGCTACGGGAGCACGGTGAGCGATCCCCGAACCGGCGAGATCATCAAAGGCCAGGTGTCGTTAGGCTCGCTCCGGATCCGGCAGGACTTTCTGATCGCGACCGGCCTTCTGTCGCCGTATCCGCGCGGTGACGAAGACGCGGGGCCGATGGAGCAGATGGCGCTCGCGCGAATCCGGCAGCTCGCCGCGCACGAGGTCGGGCACACACTCGGCCTCGAGCACAACTACATCTCGAGCGCCGAAGGCCGGAGCTCCGTGATGGACTACCCGCATCCGGTCGTCAAGCTCAAGACGGACGGGACGATCGACCTCTCGGACGCCTATGCAACCGGCATCGGTGCCTGGGACAAGGAAGCAATCAAGTTCGGCTACCAGGATTTCCCGCCGGGCACCGATGAACCCAAGGCGCTCGACGGTCTGCTCGCCTCGGCCCGGGCCCGCAACCTCAACTTCCTCACCGACCAGGACGCTCGGCCGTCGGGTAGCGCGCACCCGCGCACGCATCTCTGGGACAACGGCGCCGACGTCGCGGTCGAGCTCAACCGGATGATGCAGGTGCGGCGAGCGGCGCTCAATCGGTTCGGTGAGAATGCGATCCGGCGCGGGGCGCCGCTCGCCACGATCGAAGAGGCGCTCGTCCCGCTATACCTGCATCACCGCTATCAAGTCGAGGCAGCCGCGAAGGTGATCGGCGGGCAGTACTACACGTATGCGCTTCGCGGAGATGGCCAGGAGCCGCTCCACGCCGTTCCCGCAGGAGAGCAACGCCAAGCGCTCGACGCGGTCCTGGCCACGCTCAAGCCGGCCGAGCTGGCGCTGCCGCGGTCGCTTCTCCTCAAGATCCCGCCACGACCGGACGGTTTCCCGGCCCATCGGGAGCTGTTCGCACGGACCACGGGGCTGGTGTTCGATGCGATCACTCCGGCCGCCTTAGCCGCCGACCTGACGGTTCAATTCGTCCTCGATCCTGAGCGGGCCGCCCGTCTCGTGCAGCAGAAGGCGCTCGATCCGGCACTTCCGGGCCTCGATGATGTGATCGACCGGCTGGTCGCCGCGACCTACGATGTGGCGCCCGGGGACCGATACGAGGCCGAGATTGCCCGCGCGGTGCAACGGGTCGTGGCCGAGCGGTTGATGAGCCTCGCCTTCGGCGCCCAACTGCCCCAAGCTCGCGCGATCGCGACCCAGAAGCTCTCGGCGTTAGGTGCCCGCGCGCTGCCGGCAGCGGCGGCGACCTCCGAGAACCGGGCCGCTCGCGCTCTGCTTGCGCACGATGTTCGCCGCTTCCTCGAGCGTCCGTTCGACCCGACGGCCCTCCAGCGGCCTCCGGTTGCTCCGCCCGGGAGCCCGATCGGCGATGAAGTAGAACCGCCCCTGTTCCGCTAGCCCCACCCACACTTTTGGCTTGGAAGGACCCATGCGAATTCCTCTGATCCTCACCGCGGCCGCTCTGGCAACGAGCCTGCCCGTACCGGCTCGAGCCCAGACTCCCCAAGTTGCCGAAGCCCATCCGGCGCGCCCGGAGGACGTGAGCTCGATGGACGCCATCGTCAAGGCGCTGTACGACGTCATCTCGGGTCCCGCCGGCCAGGCGCGCGACTGGGACCGGTTTCGATCGCTCTTTGCGCCCGGCGCTCGCCTCCTTCCGACCGGCAAGGGTCAGGACGGTACCGCGCGGGTCCGCGCGCTGAGCCCCGACGAGTATGCTACGATGGCTGGCGCGAACCTCGAAAAGAACGGGTTCTTCGAGCGCGAGATCGGCCGGCACACCGACCGGTACGGGAGCGTCGTCCAGTTGTTCAGCGCCTACGACTCCAAGCGCAAGGCCGAGGACGCCACGCCGTTCGCGCGGGGCATCAACAGCATTCAGCTCTGGTTCGATGGCAAGCGGTGGTACGTCGCCACTATCTTCTGGGAGGCGGAGACGCCCGACAACCAGATCCCGAAGAAATACCTCGAGAAAAACTGACGTGCATCGGAAGTTCCTCCAAGTCGCGATCCTCCTCGGCGCCGGTCTGGTCTCCGGCGCCGTTGCCGTGCATCGCCCCGCGCTGGTGCCGGTCTGCGGCGGCACCTCCGACCGCCTAACACCAAGCACCGACATCTACTGCATGGAGCTGATCCCGCGGCCGGACGTGCCTGGACCGACCGGTATGGTCGAGCTCGGGCGGGTGGTCTCGCCGTTCGACGTCTCGGTCACGGCGGAGGGCCGCCAGCGGTACGACGCGACCCTGATCCTGGCCGGCCTTCCCGAGCCCTCCACGCTCGGTCCCTACACGACATACATCGCCTGGATCGCACCCCCGTCTTTCGATCCGATGCGAAAGCTGGGCGTCGTGCATAACGGCCGGATCCCGGTCGGCGAGATCGCGTTCGACAAGTTCCTCGTTTTCATCACGGCCGAAGCGAATGCCGACGTGACCGATCGGGGTGGCAAGCTCGTCATGCGCGGGATGTCACCCAGCATCAGGATGCAGCAGCACAGCATGCTGATCGTCACCCGCACCAGCGACTCGATGACGATGGATCACGGCGCGGCGGGAGTTCACCATCATCGCGACGCCGGCTCGGAGGCCAAGTGGTTCATGCCGCCGAACCGGCCGAACACGCCGATGATGCCGATGCCGGGAGTGGACAACCTGGTGCCGCCGGTCGCGCCGTTTCTTCCGGGGATGGGCCTCGATCCGGCGAAGCTGCCCGAAGCCAAGCCGCGTGAGGTCGTGAGCCTTCGAACCGGAGACACGCTTGGCCTCACGGCGTCGTTGGTACGGCGGACGATCAACGGGCAGTCGCTCGTCATGTACGCCTACAACGGCCAGTACCCCGGTCCGCTGATTCAAGTGCCGGAGGGCGCCACCATCGTCGTCCGCTTTCACAACGCGATCGATCTTCCGACCGCCGTCCATTGGCACGGGATCCGGCTCGACAATCCGAACGACGGCGCCGTTGGGGTCACCCAGGACGCAGTGCAGCCGGGGGCAGGCTTCACGTACACGGTCCATTTCCGCGACGCGGGGGTGTACTGGTACCACCCGCACGTGCGCGAAGACATCCAGCAGGAGCTCGGCCTCTACGGCAACATCCTGGTCCGTCCGGCTCAGCCGGATGCGTACGGGCCCGTCAACCGGGAGGAGACGCTGATGCTCGACGATCTCCTGCTCGGCGAGCAAGGCCTGGTCCCGTTCGGAGCCGACACGCCGATTCACGCGCTGATGGGCCGCTTCGGGAACGTGCTGCTGATCAACGGCGATCCCCGATACCGGCTCACCGTAGCGAAGGGCGAGGTCGTCCGGTACAATCTGACCAACGTCTCGAACAGCCGGACCTTCAACCTTTCGTTCGCCGGGGCCAGGATGAAGCTGGTCGGCGCGGACATCGGGCGCTACGAGCGGGAGTCGTGGGTCGAGAGCGTGGCCATCGCCCCGGCTCAGCGGTACCAGGTGGACGTCCGATTTCCCGAAGCCGGACCGGTCGCGCTGATGAACCAGGTCCAGGCGATCGACCACAACATCGGGAACTTCTTCGCCGAGTACGACACGTTAGGCGTCGTGACGGTGGGCACGTCGGCGGCCCGGCCGGATCATGGGGCGAGCTTCGCGACGCTCCGGACCAACACCGATGTCGTCCGCGACGTCGCAAAGTTCCGGCCGTACTTCGACCGGCCACCCGACAAGGAGCTCGTCCTCACCCTCAAGCTCGGCGAGATCCCCTTCGGCGTGCTCCAGATGCTCCGGCGCGATCAGCTCTACGCGAACCCGGTCGAGTGGAGCGGCACAATGCCGATGATGGACTGGCTCACCACCGGGCGGCAGGCAGAGTGGGTGCTGCGGGACGCGGAGACGGGCAAAGAGAACATGGCGATCGACTGGCATTTCAAGCTCGGTCAGATCGTCAAGCTCCGGATCGGCAACGACCGGCTCTCGCTGCATCCGATGTCGCACCCGATCCACCTGCACGGCCAGCGATTTCTGGTCCTGGCGCACAACAATGTTCCTAACGACGATCTCGTCTGGAAGGACACGGTCCTGGTCCCGGTCGGCGGCACGGCGGACATCCTGGTCGAGATGGCGAATCCCGGGAAGTGGATGGTGCATTGCCATATCGCGGAGCACTTGCAGACAGGGATGATGGCGGTGTTGACGGTGGAGTAGGGGATTAGGGCTTAGGGAATAGGGAATCCGGAACCGATACGGCGCGGCGAGCGTGTCATCCTGAGGTCGAGGGATCTACTCATTCTGCTTCGGAGATCGCGGGCAAGATCCCTCGCTCCGCTCCGGATGACGGTGCTTGGGTCTCGCGCCGGCTTCGCTCGCTCCGCCGACGACGGCATCGCCGGGATCACAAGACTTCGAGAATCAGGGGGTCGTTCGATGAGAGCTCTGGCATTGGTGGCGGCGATGGCGATGGCAGGGAGCCGGGCCGGCGCGGGGCAGGCGGCCTCGCGGCTCCCTCCCGAGCTCAAGCAATTCGTGGCGGTCGATGCGCCCGTGGTCGCCCTCAAGAATGTGAAGGTGATCGACGGCACCGGAGCGGACCCGCGATCCGGCCAAACCGTCGTTCTGACCGGCAATAAAATCACGGCGGTTGGACCGTCCGAATCGACGCCGGTGCCGGCCGGCGCCAAGGTGCTCGATCTCGCGGGTTCGACCGTGATTCCTGGGATCGTCGGGATGCACGATCACACCTTCTACACGACCGCCGCAGGCCGCCGCACGCAGCTCGGCTTCACCGCCCCCCGACTCTATCTCGGGAGCGGCGTCACCACGATCCGGACTACGGGCAGCATCTCGCCGTACGCCGAGATCACGCTCAAAGGTCAAATCGAGCGCGGCGAGGTGATCGGGCCGCGAATGCATATCAGCGGGCCGTACATCACGGGTCCCGACCCGGTGCTCGAGCGAAAACACATCACCACACCGGAAGAGGCGCGGAGAGTCATCGACTATTGGGCCGAGGAAGGGGCAACCTGGTTCAAGGTCTACACGCTGATCACTCGCGAAAACCTCAAGGCGGTCACGGACGCAGCGCATAAGCGGGGCCTCAAGGTCACGGGACACCTCTGCTCGGTGGGCTATCGCGAGGCGGTCGCGGCCGGGATCGACGGCCTCGAGCACGCGCTCGGCGCGAACCTCGAGTATGTCCCTGGCAAGCAGCCCGACAAGTGTCCGCAGATGGACATGGCCGTCTACGCCAAGCTCGACCTGAACGGTGAGGCGGTCCAGGCAACGTTCCGGGATCTCATTGAGCACCACGTGCCGATGACGTCCACGCTCGCAGTGTTCGAGCTGTCGTACCCGAACCGGCCTCCGCTCGACCAGCGGATGCTCGACGCGATGAGCCCGGATGTCCGCAGCGAGTACCTCACGAGCCGAAGCCGGATCGCCGAGAACGCCGCGACGTCGACGTGGCCGGCGGTGTTCCGCAAGGCGATGGATTACGAGGTGGCGTTCGTGAAAGCGGGCGGCACGCTCGCGGCCGGCGTCGATCCCACCGGCAACGGCGGCGCGCTGCCCGGCTTCGGAGATCAGCGCAACTTCGAGCTGCTCATCGAGGCCGGTTTCACGGCCCCGCAGGCCATCCAGATCATGTCGGCGAACGGCGCCAAGGTGTTAGGTCTCGGGGCCTCGCTTGGCACCGTCGAAGCAGGAAAGACCGCCGACCTGGTCGTGATCAACGGCGACCCCGCGACGACGGCGAGCGACATTCGGAAAGTGACGATCGTGTTCAAAGACGGTGTCGGCTACGATTCGCCGAAGCTGATCGACTCGGTCAAAGGGCTGGTCGGGGTTCGCTGAGGCCGGCCGGCGTCATCATCCAACCCACGAGGCTTTCATGCGGTTCCAGCTCGCATTGGCTACGGCGTTAGGTGCGGCGCCCGCGCTCGCCGCTCAGACGTACGACAAGCTCAGCCCCGCGGTGCGGAGCTTGGTCTCGGTGTCGGAGCCGGTGGTCGCCCTCAAGCACGTGCGGATCATCGACGGGACCGGAGCGCCGGTCGCCGAGAACCAGACCATCCTGATCGAGAACGGACGGATCAAGGCAGTCGGTCCGGTCGCGTCGGTCTCGGTGCCCGGCAATGCGCGGGTGATGGACCTGGCCGGCCACACCGTGATCCCGGGGATGGTCGGGATGCACGACCACATCCACTACTCGGCCGCCGGCTGGCGGAACATCAACCTCGCGTTCAGCTCACCGCGTCTGTACCTCGCCTCGGGCGTGACGACCATCCGCGTCACCGGAAGCCTCGCTCCTTACGAGGACCTGAACCTCAAGCAGGACATCGATTCGGGGAAGTCGCCGGGGCCCAAGATGCACCTTTCCGGCCCCTATATCACCGGACCAAACCCGGCGTTAGGGGTGATGTCGGTGCTCACGACCGAGGACGAAGCCCGTCGCGTCGTGAGGTACTGGGCTCAAGAAGGCGCCACCTGGTTCAAGCTCTACACCACGGTCCGCCGAGCCGAGATGAAGGCGGCGGTGGACGAGGCGCACAAGCTCGGGCTCAAGGTCACCGGGCATCTGTGCTCGATCGGATTCAAGGAAGCCGTCGAGCTCGGGATCGACAACCTGGACCACGGGCTCTTCGTGAACACCGAGTACGATCCGAAGAAACAGCCCGATCAGTGCCCGGCCACCAACATCAAGCTGATGGAGACCCTCGACATCTCGAGCGCTCCGGTGCAGAGCACGTTCAAGGCGCTCATCGCCAAGGGCATCGGAATGACCTCCACGCTCCCCGTGCTGGAGGCGCTGGTGCCGGGGCGTCCCAAAGAGCTCGATCCCCGGATGCTCGAGGCCATGTATCCGGTGGTGAAGGAGAACTACGTGAAGATGTGGGAGGCGATGAAGAAGACGCCGGAGGCGGGGATCACCGAGGCCGCGTTCAAGAAAGCGCTTGCGTATGAGTACGCTTTCGTCAAGGCGGGAGGGCTGCTCGCGGCCGGCGTCGACAACACCGGCAACGGCGGCGCGCTCGCCGGGCTCGGCGACCAGAGAAACTTCGAGATCTTGCTCGAGGCCGGGTTTACACCAGCGCAGACGATCCAGATCATGACCTTGAACGGCGCGAAGATCCTGGGGAAGGACAAAGAGCTGGGCAGCATCACGGCCGGCAAAATGGCCGATCTCGTCGTCATCAACGGGAATCCGGTCCAGACGCCGCGCGACATCCGCAACGTGGTGACCGTCTTCAAGGACGGGGTCGGGTACGACCCGGCCAAGTTGTTCGCCCAGGTGAAGGGGCAGGTGGGCCTCCGCTGAGGCAACGGCTCAAGTCGAGAGCGCCCGGCGCCGATACCCCTTCCATGCGTTCTCTCCTGGCTGGTCTCGCGCTGGTGGTCATGGCTGCTCCCGCCACGGCTCAGGTGACTTTTTCGGCGGATGCGATCGAAGAGCTGCAAACCCTAACGGTTCGAGTCGATGTCTTCGGCTCGGGTCGCGACGACGGGCAGCTCGGTGGGCTGCTCGAGGAGGCCATCCGGCAGGAGCTTCGCCGCGCGGACATTCTGTTCGAGCGCGGCGAGCCCCGGGCCGACGACTGTTGCGTTCTCCGGCTCGATGTCCGGCTGGTCACGGGCGCCGGCCGGGCCCGGTTCGGAACCGGCTACATCACCCGGCTCGAGCTGGGCTTCATGGATCGGATCGGGAACGTGCCCACGTGGACGACGCTTTGGGCCGGACGATTTCTCTCGAATATCGTCGAACGTCCCGATCTGGCGGAAAACTTGAGAGCGGCGGCGCGCGATCTCGTCGGGCAGTTCATCGACCTCTATCGCGAGCGATTCCCCCGCTGAAGAGCGGGCCCTGGCCGCAGGCCGCCTGGTCCGAGCCTCACAACCCAGGTCCCAGCTCTCTGCTCGACCTGCCGGATCCGACTACACTTACGGGTCGACTTCACCCGAGCACTTCACTCTGACCACCGGCAATCAACTCAAGAGCCCGATCGGCGTCCGCATTGCGGCCGTCGCCGGCATTGCACAGCTGATCGGCTTCAGTGTCGCGCTGTCCGCGGCCTGGGGTGGCTGGTGGCCGGAGGATGTGCCGTACCTCGTCGCCGGACAGCGGGTGCCTCGCGAGATCTGGCTCAAGGTCGCGGCACCGGTCCTTGCTGCGGCGAGCGCATGGCTGTTGGTCTTCACCGTGGGCACGCTGCTCCGCCGTGCCTGGAGCCGCTACTGCGTGATTGGGCTGTTCGTCACGGTGATCGGGTTTTCGATCGTGGATTGGAGCCGGCAATGGATCGATTCGGCGCTGGCGGTGCGGGCGCTGGCTCAGGCCGCCGGGCTTGGAATGGTGGCGTACTGGTACTTCTTCAGGAAGCGGAATGTCGTGGCGTACTATCAGAGCCTGGTGCGACGTTAGGGACCGGGATCTCGCAAGCAGGTGACGGGTGTCCCTGCGGTCGTGGACCACGCGCTCTGCAGGCCGGCCGAATGAACCGACCTCGTGGAGCTGGGATCCCTACCCAACGACAGGTGGCAGCGCGGTGAAGGGGTTGGCCCCGGGGGATCCCCGCCACTGAGATCCCCGTTCACGTCCGAATTGCGGCTCCGTCAGCGTCGTTCCGGGGTTACCGCCGCCGCGGGGCGAGTCGGCTTCGTGGGCCCGGCGGCCGTGCTCTGCGACATCAGTTTCCGCTCGAGGAAATCCGCGGTGGCCGCGTCCGCCGCCACCATGTTCGCGAAGCGCATGAAGTGATGGGTGTCGTCGACCAGCACCAGCGTTTCCATCGGCACCTTGAGGGCTTCGAGCCGGCGGACCAGATCGACGCTCTGGTTGAAGCGGACGTTGCGGTCGTCGTCGCCGTGGATGATCAGCACCGGGGACTTCCACCCCTTGACCGAGGACATCGGCGAGGACTCCCACGCCACCTGCGCGGCCCGCTCGGCGTCGGGCGCGCGCTCGTAGCGGTCGGGGCTCAGCATTCCGCGGATCCGGTCGACGGTCATGTCGTGGACTCCATGAATGTCGACGCCGGCGGCGAACAGCTTCGAGTCTCGCGAGAGCGCGAGCGCGACCAGGTAGCCGCCGTACGACCCGCCGTAGATCCCGATCCGGGCCGGGTTGACCTGGGGCTGGCGGCCGAGCCAGAGGGCGGCGGCGCGGACATCCCGGTATTCGGCGGCGCCCGCGTTCCCGGCGTTAGGCGGCCGGTGAAACTCGTACCCATATCCGATCCCGAGCCGGTAGTTGACGGCCAGCACGACAAAGCCCCGGCTCGCGAGGTACTGGTTGACCGCGTACGAATTGGCGTAGTAGTCGGAGTAGTGCCAGCCCAGCAGCATCTGCCGTGGCGGTCCGCCGTGCACGAAGATCACCGCCGGCTTTCTGGCGGGACCACCCGCGCGCTCGAACAGCTGGGCGTGGAC
>JBDTOH010000108.1:0-12642 GCA_039933355.1 Gemmatimonadota bacterium
CGATATCGCCCTGATCGAGGTCGAGCAGCTCGAGCAGGAAGCCCGGCGGCAGACCCAGAGCATCTCGGAGGCGCGCCAGTCGCAAGCCGAGGCGGTTGCCGGGCTGCTCGCGGCGATCGGGTGGGTTGCGGGGTCGGCTCCAACGCCCGAGGGAGGACTCGACGCCGGATTGGACGACTCGCTCCCGCCGGCGCCTCCGCTCCTGCCGCAACTGGAAGTGGCGATCGCCGACTCCGTCATCGGGGCGGCGCAGGTCCGGCTGGCCCGGCGAAGCGCCCTTCCGATACCTAACGTTACGCTCGGAGCCGATTGGGACGACCCGGGGGCGCCGGGGAAGACCCTCAGCGTCATCGGCCTGTCCATGCCGCTTCCGCTCTGGCACCGCAACGGTGGTGAGATCGCGGCGGCGGAGGCGGCGGCCGCGCGGGCGGCGGCCCAGCTCGCCGAAGCCCGCCTAACGTCGGCTCGGCTGGTCGCGGAGACGAGGATCCGGTTCGAGGAGGCGGCGGGGCGGGCCCGGTTTGCGCGCGACTCGCTGCTCCCCGCCGCGCGACGCCTCAGGGCCCGCGCCGTGCAGGCCTACCAGGCGGGCGAGACCGGCGTCCTCCCGGTCCTCGAGGCGCTTCGGTCCGAGCGCGAGGTGTCGCTCGCGGCGGTGCGTGATCTCATCCTTTTTCAAGAGGCCCGTGCCATGTGGCTCGCGTTACTCGGGAGAGTGCAATGAGGCGGTGGTTGGGGTTGCTCGCGCTGACGGCATCGCTGGCGTGTCACACAGCCGGCGAGGAAGAGGCGGCTGCCGCGCTCGTTCCGGTCGAGACCGAGCCGGCGGCGCCCGCGACGCTGACGGACCAGGTCGAAGTGCTCGGTCACCTGCGCCCGATTCCGGGCGGTTCGGTGCTGCTCTCCGCGCCGGCGGCCGGGGTCGTTCGAGTCATCAAGGCCCAAGTCGGCGCCAAGGTGAGCGCCGGAAGCCTGGTGATCGACCTGGACGTTCCCGAGCTGGGCGCCAGCGCGCGCCAGCTCGCCTCGGCGGCGGAGCTCGCGGCTCAGGAAGCGGCGCGGGCCGAGCGGCTGTACCAGGAGGGCATCGGCGCGCGCAAGGAGGTGGAGCGGGCGAACTCAGCGCTCGCCTCGGCGAAGGCCGCGCTCCAGTCGGCGAACCAGCTCGCCGCGCGCTCCCACGTGACCAGCCCGATCACGGGCCAGGTGCAGCGGATAGCGGTCCAGGTGGGCGAGCGGGTCGACGCGGGCGCCCCGCTGGTCGAGATCGTGGATCCGAGCTCGCTCGAGCTCGTGGCGTCGGTTCCCGGTAGCGTGCTGCGGCGCCTCCGCCCGAGCCAGCCCGCCGTCGTCGTGACGGACAGCCAATCGGTGACGGGAACCATTCGCGCCATCGCACCGGCGGTCGACTCGCTCACCAATACCGGCGAGGTGCGGATCGGCGTGCCTAACAGGGACCGGACGCTGCGGCCGGGCGCGCCGGCGACCGCGCGGATCACGGTCGGGACGGTGCGCGACGCGCTCACTGTTCCCAAGACGGCCCTGGTGCTCGTCGGCGGCACCCAGAGCGTGTTCGTGGTCAGCCCCGATTCGGTCGCTCACGCCAAGCCGGTCACGGTGGGAGTGCAATCGGGCGACCGAGTCGAGATCAAAGGGGAGATCGCGAAAGGGGACCTGGTAGTGACGACGGGGGCGTATGGCCTGGCGGACGGCATGAAGGTCGTTCCGGCGCCGGCCAAGGCTCGCCCATGAGCGTGACGGGGCTGGTCCAGCGCTATCGGGCCGCGGTCTCGCTCGCGCTGGTGATGGTGCTCGCAGCGGGAGCCTATGCGCTCGCGACGCTCCCGTCGGGGGCGTATCCGGAGGCCGTCTTCCCGCGGGTCGCCGTCGTGGTGCGGGGCGGGACCTTCGAGCCGCGCGACATGGTGGTGGCCGTCACCCGGCCGCTCGAGGAGGCGCTGATCGGGGTGATCGATCTCCGCCGAGTCCGGAGCCGCACCGTGCGAGGCGGAGCGGAGATGAGCCTGGACTTCCGGCCCGGCGCCGACATGCCGCTCGCGCTCCAACAGGTCCAGGGCCGGATCGCGACGATCCAGGGAACGCTGCCCGCCGGCCTCGAGATCCAGGCCGAGCGCCTAACGCCCTCGGTCTTTCCGATGATGCAGTATGAGTTGACCGGCGCGGACCCGGTGCTACTCCGCGACCTGGCTCAGTTCACGATCCGCCCCCGGCTCGCGCGGCTCGCCGACGTCGGGACGGTCGAAGTCCAAGGCGGGCTGGTGCGCGAAGTCGCCGTCGTGCTCGATCCGCACCGGCTCGTCACCGAGCGGGTGAACGCGACTGAAGTCGCCGACGCGATCCGGCGCGCGAACGTCGTGGAAGCGGCGGGCCGGGTCGATCGGGACTATCTCCAGTACAGCATCATGGTGTCGGGCCTCGCGGAGTCGCCCGCAGCCGTTGGGCAGATCGTCGTCCGGCGGAGCGGCGACCGGTTGGTGCGCGTGGCCGACCTCGGTACGGTCACGTTCGGGGTCGAGGACGTATTCCAGCTCGCCACGGGCAACGGCAAGCAGGCCGCGCTCGTCAACATCTCGCGCCAGCCCGCGGGCAACACGGTGCGGGTCGAGCGCGCCGTCGAGGCCGCGATGGCCGCGGTCCGTCCGCTGCTGCCCGCGTCCGTCACGCTCGACCTCGTCTACAATCAAGGCGCCATCGTTCGCGATTCGTTGGCCAGCGTCCGGGACGCGATGCTGATCGGCAGCGTGCTCGCGATCATCATGTTGCTCCTCTTTCTCAAGCGGATCGACCTCGCGCTCATCACGGGCGCGGCGATCCCGCTCACGCTGCTGGGGACGTTCGGCGGGATCGCTTTGTTCGGGGATACCCTGAACCTCTTCTCGCTGGGCGGCCTCGCCGTGGCGATCGGGTTGGTGATCGATGACGCCGTCGTCGTGGTCGAAAACCTCGAGCGGCATCTTCGCGATCCCGCGCTCGCCGCCGGCGGAGTGGACGCCATTCGGGCCGCCACCGATGAGATCCTGGCTCCGGTCGCAGGTTCCACCCTCACCACTGTCGTCGTCTTTCTACCGCTCGGCCTGCTCGAAGGAGTCGTGGGCCAATTCTTTCGCTCCTTTTCGATCGCCCTCTCAACGGCGGTCCTCCTTTCGCTCGCGGTCGCCATCTCCGTCATTCCGCTCCTGGTGGCGACGCGGATCAAGGCGCTCACCAAGCCTCACCCGTCCTCCGAAGGGCGGTGGTTCGAAGCGCTCGCGCGCCGCTATCGGAGCACGCTCGAGTCTCTGATCGGCCACCCGCGACGCGCCGGTCTCGTCGCCCTCGGTGTCCTGGTCGCGCTCGTCCTGTTGGGCCGGAGCGTGGAGACCGGCTTTCTACCGGAGATGGACGAAGGCGGATTCATCCTCGACTACTGGACCAAGACGGGCACCTCGCTCGCGGAGACCGACCGGGAGCTTCGTCAGGTGGAGCAGATCCTGCGCTCGGACTCCGCGGTTCAGGCATTCACGCGGCGGACCGGCTCCGAGCTCGGGTTTTTCGCCACGGCGCCTAACCGCGGCGATATGACGGTCCTGCTCAAGCCGCGCGGCAAACGCGACGCCTCCGTGTTCGAGGTGATCTCGCGGCTCCGGCCTCGGATCGAGACGGTGCTGCCGGCGATGCGGATCGAATTCGTGCTGATCCTGCAGGATCTGATCGGGGATCTGACGGGGAGCCCCGAGCCGGTGGAGATCAAGCTGTTTCACCCTGAGCTTCGAACGGCGCAGGCGGCGGCCAAGGCGGTCGCGGACGCCATCGAGCCGGTCCACGGGCTCGTGGATCTCTTCGACGGCAACCCCGGCGACCTGTCGTCGCTGTGGGTCGATCTCGATCCGGCGCAAGCATCCCGTATCGGCCTTACGGCGGAGGAGACGGTGAGCCAGGCGCGAGCGTCGCTGTTCGGCATGGATGCCGGGACGATTCGCGAACCGGACCGGCTGATCCCGATCCGGGTGCGCCTCACCGACAGCACCCGGCTCCGGCCCGACATCGCCGCGACGCTGCCGGTGGTGGGGCCGGCCGGCTGGGCTCCGCTCGGAACGTTAGGCCGGGTGGAAGAGCGCCAGGACCCGAGCGAGCTCACCCGGGAGAACCTTCGCCCCGTGGTCCGGGTCACAGGGAGCGTGGACCGAACGCAGGCCTCGTTAGGTTCGGTCATGGCGGAGGTTCGCTCACGGGCGTCGAAGGTGGCCTTGCCGCCCGGCGTGACGCTCGAGCTTGGGGGTCAGTACGCCAGCCAGCAGGCCTCGTTCCAGCAGTTCATCCTGGTGTTCCTCCTGGCCTCGGCCGCGGTCCTCCTCGTGATGGTGGCGCAGTTCCGCTCGTTTCGGGGGCCGCTCGTGATCATGGGCGCGGCGATGCTCGGTGTGACGGGCGCGCTCGGGGCCTTGATCGTCACCGGCGTGCCGTTCAACGTGTCGAGCTTCATGGGGCTGATCCTGCTCGTGGGGCTCGTGGTCAAGAATGGCATCATTCTCCTCGACGCCGCCGACGGGTTCCGGGACCGCGGGCTCGAGCCCAAGCAGGCGCTGCTCGAAGCCGGCCGGATCCGGCTCCGCCCGATTCTCATGACGACGATCTGCACTCTCGCGGGCCTGGTGCCACTGGCGCTGGGATTGGGTGCGGGCGCCGAGCTGCAACGGCCCCTGGCGATCGCGGTCATCGGCGGCCTCACCGTGTCGACCGGAATCACCCTTCTCCTGTTGCCGGTCGCGCTGACGGTAGTCGGAGCGGTTCCGCGCGAGCGCCGTCCCGCCCCTCAGCAGTGACCCTGTGGCGGCCGAGCGGCAAAGCAGGCTAGGGCGGAGATGTCGCCCGCGGCGAGATCGCCGGCGACGCGATCGATTGCACCAGCACCGGCCGGCTCGAGCTGCTGGTGGCCTTCGATGTCCAGACGCGACTGGGCAAGATGCAGTGACCTGGGGTCGCCTCTCTGTACCCATGTTGTCATCCGATCGTCAGACCACTGCAAAGTCTCGGCGGTACCGTAAGGGCGGCCAGCGTCTTCCCTTACTCTGCCGGGGTATCGACCGAAGCCGACTCAATTCGCCCTCAGGCGAGCGCTGTGGACTCTCTTCAAGGTCAGTGCCGCGTTACTGATGGTCGCCGCAATCGCGGGCGTCGTCTACGAGCCGGTCGGGCGAACACGCGACCGTGAGCGGATTCCTCAGATTGGTCGATCCGTCGATGTCGGTGGCCGCACACTGAGCATTTCCTGCTCCGGTACGGGAAGTCCGGCAATCGTTCTCGACGCCGGCGCGGGGAAGCCAGATCCCGGATGAGGCTCCGGAGGCTGTGATCGATGCTGTTCGCGACGTATTGATCGCTGCGCGAGACAGCACATGCGCGACGGCCTCGCCGCGGCGGTGAGGTCCGGCGGGACCGCAGGCTCCCCACGACCCGCCTCGATCTCGTAGATTGGATCGATGCGCCTCATGTTCGCCGAAGACGATAGCCAGCTCCGCACGTCGATCTCGCGCGGGCTCCGGGAGGCGTCCTACTCGGTCGATGAGGCGGTGACCGGCGACGAGGCGCTCGCCCTCGCCGAGGCGAACGAGTACGACGCGATCATCCTCGATGTGCTCCTTCCGGGCAAGAACGGCAAAGTGGTCTGCCGGGAGCTCCGCGAAGGGCGCAACCGGGTCCCCATTCTCATGCTGACCGCGCTCGACGGCGTGGAGCAACGGATCGCCGGACTGGACGCCGGAGCCGACGACTACCTGACAAAACCGTTCGATTTCGGCGAGCTGCTCGCGCGGCTCCGCGCGCTCACCAGGCGGCGCGGCGAAGTCGTTCCGTCGCCGCTCGTGGTTGGCGACCTGGTCGTCGATACGCTCCGTCACGCGGTCCGCCGCAACAAGCGCGACATCACGCTCACGGCCAAGGAGTTTGCGCTCCTCGCCTACTTGGCGCGGAACACGGGGCGCGTGGTGAGCCGAGCGGAGCTCATGACCCATGTCTGGGATGACAACCGCACCACTTTTTCCAACATCATCGACGTCTACGCCAGCCGGCTTCGCCGCAAGATCGACGGTGGCGAGGAGGTGGCGCTCCTGACCACTCGGCGCGGCAGCGGATTCATGCTCGAGGCTCCCGACCCGGCCAAGGCAGTAGGGCCGGCGCCCCGAGGACGAGCCGACCGGCGCCAAGAGTAACGCGATGCCCCGATGGCCATCCTCGCTCCGCGCCCGCCTCACGCTGTGGTACACGCTCCTGCTCGGCCTACCCCTGATCGTGTTTGCGGTCGGCTGCTACCTCCTCTTTGCCCGCACGCTGATGCAGCGCACGGATCGGTTCATCGGCGAAGCCCTCACGGCATTTTCCGGTGAGCTCTCAGCCGAACGGCGCGCGGCGCTGAGCGCGGCGGAGGCGATGCGCCGCACGATCGACGAGGTCCGCTTTCGCGACCTGCACATCGCCATTGTGGATTCTGTCGGGCGTGTGGTGGTGATGACGGCGTCGTCGACCGACTCGACGATGGTTCCACCGGTGCGCGAAGGCGATGCGACGAGGCCGTGGTCGCTCACGCTGCCCGGGAAGCAGGGTTCCTACCGGATGATCTCCCGCCCACTGTCGGTCGACGGGCACCCGTTCAGGTTGACCGGGTTGTACCCTCTGCGTGATATCGACGACATGCTTCGGCGGATTCGCGAGATATTTCTGATCGCAATCCCACTCCTCGTTCTCTGCGCCGGGACCGGCGGCTACGTGCTGGCGAAGCGAAGCCTCGCGCCCGTCGCGTCGATGGGCGCTCAGGCCGCGCAGATCACGGCGAGCAATCTGGACCAGCGACTGCCGGTCGGCGGGGCGGACGAGCTGGCGGGTTTGGCGCGGGTCGTGAACGATCTGCTCGACCGACTCGAGGGCTCATTTGCGCAGCAACGGCGCTTCGTGGCCGATGCTTCGCACGAGCTCCGGACGCCGGCGGCAATTCTGCGTACGGAAGCCGATGTCACCCTGTCGCGAGACCATCGGCCGGAGGCCGAGTATCGCGCGTCGGCGACGGTGATGCAGGATGCAGCGCGCCGGCTCGCCCGGATCGTCGATGAGCTGTTCCTCCTGGCGCGGGCTGATGCCGGCCACTTGGTGGCGCATCATGACGCGCTCTATCTGGAGGATCTTGTTCACGACGCGGCGCGCGCCGTGCACGCGGTGGCCGATCAGCGTGCGGTGCGGATCGAGCTTCGCAGCCTCGTCGAGGCGCCCTCGCGCGGCGATTCGGACTTGCTCGGCCGGCTGCTGCTCAATCTTCTCGACAATGCGATCAAGCATTCACCGGAGGGAGGGACGGTCGAGGTGGACATGAAGCGCTCGAACGCGCACTGCGCAATATCCGTGGTGGACGCGGGGCCCGGGATTCCGCCGGCCGCGCGCGAGCAGATCTTCGAGCGGTTTTTCCGGGTGGACACCGCGCGGTCCCGAAGCGAGAGCAGCGCGACGAGCGGCGCCGGTCTCGGCCTCGCGATCGCCCGGCGCATCGCCGAGATGCATGCCGGGCGACTGGAGCTGGCTGAGTCGCGTCCGGGGAGAACCGAGTTCCGCCTGACGCTTCCGGTCGAGACTGCGGGTTAGTAGGTCAGGGTTATTCCGGCCTGGACGGTGCGCGCGGTCATCCGGTAGTACTGCGCGTCGCCGAACTCGCTTTCCGAGATCGCGTCCCTGCGATTGCTGAGATTGCGGCCGTCGAGCCGGAACTCCGCCTTCCGGGTCCGATAACCGATCCCCGCGTCGACCGTCGCGTACTTGGGGGCCAGCGCCGTATTCCGCTTGTTGAGATAGCGATCGCCGCTGTAGTTGAAGGTGACGTTCGCGAGGAATCCGACGGCCGGCGACAGCGAGAGCCCGGCCGATGCCAGGTGGCGCGCCGACATCTCGAACCGCTTGCCGGCAAGCTGGGTCGGGACGCCATCGAAATCCTGGACAAAGTCCACGAACTTCCCGTCGTGGAAGCTGTAGGTGGCCCGCGCGAACAGCGCGTGAGGCAGCCGGAGGTCCGTGGCGATCTCGAACCCCTTGAATCGCGTCTTTCCCGAGTTGATCAGCGCCGGGAGGTTGTTGACGATCGTGGCCGTGACCAGGTTCTCGAAGTCCATGTGAAACACGCTGGCTTCGACGTCGAACCGGCCATCGGCCGCCCGGAGCTTCACGCCGGCCTCGTAGCTTCGCGACGTTTCCGGATCGAGAATCCCCTCGTTCTCCGCGAGGCCGAAGTCGAAGGCCGCCGGCTTGAACGTGCTCCGGTAGTTGGCGAAGAGCCGGAGATGATTCGCGTCCCGCTCCCAGATGCCTAACATGGCCCCGACACTCCCGCTCAGCTTGGTGTGCGACGACGAGGGGCTGTCCTCGGCGCGCCGCTCCGACGTCTGGTTCAGGCGGAGCCCTCCGCTGAACGTGAGGCGCTCGATCGGCTGCCATTCGACCGAGCCGTAGGCGCCGAGGAAGATCCGCCGGTTCTCGGCGTCCCGATCGAGCGTCGTCGGCTCGGGCACGACCGTCGCCGCACCGCTCAGCGGGACCGTGTAGGTGAAGGTCGCTCCCGTTGCCTCGCCGCCCGCGAACAGCGCGTCGACGCCGGTCATGAACCGGAGCTTGGACTGCGCCGGCCACAGGATGTGGGTATCGGCATAGATGTCGTTGACGTCGATGTTCTCCCTGAAGCCCGAGGCGTTGTCCGGGGTGTTCGCGATATCGGTGAGAAATCCCCGGAACATGCTCTGGGACGAGTGAGTGAACGACAAGGTCGTACCCCAGAGCGATCCTTGCCCCACAGGCCGCTGCCATCCGCCCGACACCGCGAAGCGGGTCTCGTTCAGGAAAGCATCTTTCGGATTGTAGTTCGCGTCGAGCGGCACCGACGAGGACAGCGACGGCCCTTCCCGCGGATGCGGGCTGGCCGGATCCTGGCGGAGGACGTTCAAGTCGCCGGTGATCCAGGTGCTCCTGTCCCCGTTGGTCTTCGCGGTTCGCCAGAGGGCGTGGCCGCGCTTGTACTCGGTGCGGTCGTCCTTGAAGCCCTGATGCTCGAGATCGACCGTGGCGCGCGACTTCCATGCCCCGCCCGAGGCCACGCCGAAGCTGGTGGAGAGGGCGCCCGATCCGTAGCTCCCACCTTGCAAGGAGAGCGTCCGACTGGTGAGCCCCGCCGCAGTATGGACGACGTGAATGACGCCGACGAACGACGTGGCGCCGAAGGTGACCGGCGCGGGACCACGGAGGACCTCGATCCGCTCGACGTCGCGGAGATTCAGGGTCGCGAGCGCGGGATTGAGCGCGCCACCCCACGGCACGCCGTCGACGACGAGGAGGAAGGCGTCGAATTCTCGAAGGCCCCAAAACTCGGGCACGGAGCTGGCCGGACCGCCGTCGCCGCCGGGAGCGATGGCAACGCCGGCCGCGAGCGCCAATACGTCGCGCAGCGTGGTCGCCCCGCGGGCCCGAAGGTCGTCGCCGGTGATCACCTCGATCGACGCGGGCACATCATGAGTCGCCTCGGGCCGGCGGGTAGCCACCACCTCGAGTGGTGGAATGACGGCCGGCTTTTGGGGCCGCGCCTGTCCCGCGCTGTCGGTAGCGCTCACCGAGAGGCCGAGAGAGCCAGCAAGGAAGCCGGTCAGGAGAGTGCGTCGACTCAGCATGTTGAAGGACTCGCAATCATGGGGATACAACGAACTGGACGGATCTCATGAATATTTCATGAGTGGGGAGGGAAGGGAAGGAGCGCGGAACGGGGCAAGGCGGTAAGGCGGTAAGACGGTAAGGCGGTAGGACGGTAGGACGGTAGGAGTGTGACGCGGCGGTAGGGGCGGCGGAGCGACGAGCACACCGCTGCCATTCCGAGCATAGCGAGGAAGCCAGGTCGCGGTGTCCGGGCGCCGCGAAGTAGATCCATCGCTCACGCGCGGATGATGGGGCGCGGAAACGACGTGTCTTACCGTCTTACCGTCTTACCTAGCGCCCCCCGAGCCGGTCCAGCAGCTTCCGCCAGCCGGACTTTTGCTGCTCTTCCGGAGGCGGAGCACCTAGACCGAGGCCGGCGACCGTCACGATCGCCTCGGCCATCTCGAGGTCCGTGATCAACGCTTCGGCGCGCTGGTACCGCTCGAGTGGCTCCTTCGCCAGAACCTTCGCCATCACCGGATCGAGCGCCGCCGGGAGGCCGCCCCGCGCCTCGCTCGGCTTGGGCGGCGCCTGCTCGATATGGAGCTGCATGACGCGCACCGCGTTCGCCGCGACGAACGGAGGTCGGCCGATGAGCATCTCGTACAACACGCACCCGAGCGAATAGAGGTCGGACCGCGCGTCGATCGTCTCACCCTTGACCTGCTCGGGGCTCATGTAGGCCGGCGTGCCGAGCGGCAATCCCGCGGCCGTTATGCGAGACCCGCTCGTCCCGCTGAGCGCGCGCGCCAGACCGAAGTCCATCACGATCGCCTGACCGCCGGACAGCATCACGTTTTCCGGTTTGATGTCGCGATGGACGATGCTCTGCCGGTGCGCGTGCGCCAACGCCTTGGCAACCTCGGTGGCGATTCGGATCGCATCCTTCGGAGGGAACGGGCCGAGCGCGAGGCGTTCCCGAAGCGACTCACCGGTGACGTGCGGCATGACGTACCAGCACAGACCCCCGGAGGCGCCCGAATCGAGCAATGGCAGGATGTGAGGATGCTGGAGGGCCGCCGTGATCCGAATCTCGCGGAGAAACCGTTCGGCGCTGATCGTGGTCGCGAGCTCCGGCGGTAGGAGCTTGACCGCGACCGCCCGCCCATGGCGAACATCGGTCGCGAGGAACACGCGCGCCATCGAGCCCCGGCCCAGCTCGCGCTCGACTTTATAGTTTCCCTCGAGGGTTGCCTGCAGCCGCTCCTCGATCGACTGCTTCATTCGAAGGAGACCTCGGCGGCCTGCGCGAGGAGCGTGCGTCGGAGCGTCTCCGCCAGGATCGGGCCGGGGACACTCTTGCGGCACCGCACCTGATACGAGAGCCGGGCCGGGTTATCCGCGGCGGTCGCTTCGACGAATTGCCATCGCTTCACATCGTTGCCGAGAATCCGCTCGACCGACTCACGAACCACTGCGAGTGCGATGCCCTCGGCCGCTGTGATCCGGAGCACGCCGCTGAACTTGGGTGCGGACGAGCCATCGGCCGTGTCGTAGAGCGAACTGGCCAGCTTCCGCTGCCGCTTCTTCGCCTGGATCGCAAGGGCCGACAGCTGCTCGGGCGTCATCGACTGGAGGATCTGGCGGTCGAGGGCCGCGACGAAATCGCCGCGCTGGTTTCCCGCGTCGGCGGCCATGCTGCGCGCCTGTTCGACCCGTCGCTGTGCCACCCCCGCCGCGAGCTGAGCAGGCACTCGGCCCAGATCGGTGTACCAGAGGAGCAGGATGATCGCGTTGAAGAACATCGTGAGCGCGAGCCCCACCTTGATCACCTCCACACCGCACGCCAAGCCGGTGGCGATCGCGAGAAAGACGTAGATCGCATCCTTCGTGTCGGCGAGCCGGTTCCGGAAGGAGACCGCGCCGACGATGCCGCCGAGGCTGAACGCGAGCGCGACGCTGTTCTTGACGAGGATGACGACGGCGGCGACCACGATCGGCAGGATCACAAGCGTTTGCACCAACGACTGCTGATAGCCCCGCTTCTGACGGGTGAAGGTGTAGATCCACACGACCGGCACCATCAGCACAAAGGTGGCTGCCATCCCGATGATGGTCAGCACGCTGATGTCGATCCCCGTCGACTGGAAGCGGACGGACTTCTTGACGGCATCGAACGTCTCTCCGGCGCCCGTCACGGCCGGCAATTCACCGGACGAGAGCAGGCGATAGAGATCGGGCGCCTGACCGTGGAGGATCAGCACCCCGATAGCCAGCGCGATGTAGTACAGAGCGACGCGAACCAGCGGCTGGTTGATCCAGTCAAGTGGACCGGCGCGGCGGCTCGTCCCGTCCATGCGGAGCTCGTTTCGATGTCGACCGGAGGTTGGCGAGAAGAATACTTGGCTCGGGCGGGTGTGCGTAGAGGCCGGCAGGTCGGGCTTGCAGGGTGGGCCGGCCGAATCGTACTATTTAATCATATGGTTACAGAGGCTCGACCGCGCACCGCCGGCGTCTTCGGTGCCATCGCCGACCCGACCCGGCGCGCCCTGCTCGATCTGCTCCGCGCCCGCGAGCTGTCCGCCGGGGAGCTTGCCGCGCGCTTTCCCGTGAGCCGGCCGGCGATCTCGAAGCATCTGCGGGTGCTCCGGGAGGCCGGGCTCGTGCGGGAGCGCCGGGCGGCCCAGCTCAGGTACTACTCCGTGGATCCGGCCCCCCTCGCCGACGTCGACCGGTGGCTCGAGCGGTATCGGGTCTTCTGGGCCACCCGGCTCCACGATCTCAAACGTCATGTCGAAGACGATCCGAGGAGGACGTGGAGGAGTAGGGATTCACGGCTGTAGATTTCGGACGTCGGAAGTCGGGAAGAAGGGAATAGGGAATAGCGAGACGAAATCGGCGGCATGCCATTTCCGATTTCCGATCACCCGAAGGAGCTTCTATGTCGGACCTGGAAACCTTCGTCTCCCGTCGAGCCTTCTTGGAGGCGGC
>JBDTOH010000109.1:0-12604 GCA_039933355.1 Gemmatimonadota bacterium
CCGAGCTGCTGTTCACCGAGAACGAGACCAACACTCGACGCTTGTTCGGGCAACCGACCGCATCGCCGTTCGTGAAGGACGGAATCAACGACTACATCGTGCGTGGCGACGCCGGCGCGGTGAATCCCGACCGAACCGGCACCAAGGCCGCGGCTCACTATCGGCTCGAGATCGGGCCGGGCCGGACCGCCGTGGTCAGGCTCCGCCTCGCGCCGTCCGACTCGGGCTTGCGGCTCCCGTTCGATGGCTTCGACGAAACCGTAGCGGTCCGACACGCCGAGGCTGACGAGTTCTACGCCACGGTGACTCCGGAGGGGCTCTCGGACGACGCGAAGAACGTGATGCGCCAAGGCTTCGCGGGGATGCTCTGGTCGAAACAGTTCTACCACTACGTCGTGCGGGATTGGCTCGACGGCGATCCCGGCAATCCGGCCCCGCCGGCAGAGCGGAAACGGGGCCGGAACCGCGAATGGGGCCATCTCTATAACGCCGACATCGTCTCGATGCCCGACAAGTGGGAGTATCCCTGGTACGCGGCCTGGGACCTCGCGTTCCACTGCGTCCCGCTGGCCCTGGTCGACCCGGATTTCGCGAAAGACCAGGTGATGCTGATGCTCCGTGAGTGGTACATGCATCCCAACGGCCAGATCCCGGCCTACGAGTGGGCGTTAGGCGATGTCAATCCACCGGTCCACGCGTGGGCCGCCTGGCGGGTCTACAAGATCGATAAGAAGCGTCACGGCGTGGGCGACCGCACCTTCCTCCAGCGAGTATTTCATAAGCTCCTGCTCAACTTCACCTGGTGGGTGAACCGGAAAGACGCGGACGGGATGAACATCTTCCAGGGCGGCTTCCTGGGCCTCGACAACATCGGGGTGTTCGATCGGAGCAAGCCGCTTCCGACCGGCGGACGCTTGGAGCAATCCGACGGGACCAGCTGGATGGCGATGTACACGCTCAACCTACTCTCCATCGCGATGGAGCTGGCCCAGGAGGATCCGAGCTACGAGGACGTGGCCAGCAAGTTCTGGGAGCACTTCATCTACATCGCACACGCCATCAGCCATCGAGGCCACGAGGACGTGAGGCTCTGGAACGAGCGCGACGGATTCTTCTACGATGTCCTGAGGCTGCCGGACGGCACCCAGTTCCCGCTCGCGATCCGTTCCATGGTAGGCCTGATCCCGCTCTTCGCGGTGGGAACCCTCGACGCCGAGGCGCTCGATCGGCTGCCGGAATTCAAGCGGCGGCTCGAGTGGTTCGTCGACAACCGGCCGGACCTGGCCGAGAATGTGGCCTCGATGCGGGCGACGGGAGTGGGCGAGCGGCGGCTGCTTTCGATTGTCGACGGAGATCAGCTCCGCCGGATTCTCCGCTACGTCTTCGACCCGGAAGAATTCCTGTCTCCATATGGAATTCGGGCCCTGTCCCGGCGACACCGCGACCAGCCCTACTTGCTCGATGTGAACGGCGTGGAGCATCGAGTCGACTATGAGCCCGGCGAGTCGACGACCGGACTCTTCGGCGGAAACTCCAACTGGCGGGGGCCGGTCTGGTTCCCCGTCAATTTCCTCCTGGTCGAGGCGCTTCAGAAATACCACCACTACTTCGGGCCCGGCTTCACGGTGGAGTTCCCCACGGGCTCGGGCAGGATGATGACGCTCTGGGACGCGGCGGGCGAGCTGTCGCGCCGCCTAACGAGCCTGTTCCTCCGCGACGGTGGCGGCGGGCGGCCGGCGCTTCGGGAGTCGGAGATGTTCGCCGCCGACCCCCACTGGCGAGACCTCGTCTTGTTCCACGAGTATTTCCACGGGGACACCGGCGCCGGCCTCGGCGCGTCGCATCAGACCGGGTGGACCGGGCTCGTCACCAAGCTGCTGCAGCAGAGCGGGGAGTCCCGCGGTCCCATTGGTCTCGAAACGGGCCAGTTCCCGGTAGCCTTCAGCCGGCCCTGACGCGATCCTGAGCCTCCTACAGGAGGAGCAACGCATCCGGGATCTCCGTCGCGGCCCTCGAGCACCGCGAGCTGGAGCTTAACGCCGCGATCGATCAGCATCCGGCTTTGCCACTCGATATATTCCACCGTATACTTCGCCTACCGCCCCTGCAGCAACCGATCAACGGCCCGGCGCTCCATCGCCGTCGCCCGGTCGATTGCGCGCTCCATGGCGGCGTAGCGCGTGAGCAGCTTCCGGCCGATCGCCGTCAATTGGGCGCCCCCGCCCCGTTTTCCGCCGTGGGCCGTTTCAACCATGGGCGTGGGCGCGAGCCGATTCAGCGTTTCGACCAGAAGCCAGGCTCGGCGGTACGACATCTTCATCGCTTTCGCCGCCTGGGTGATTGACCCGGTCCGGTCGACCCAGCCGAGCAATGCCACCTTGCCAGGGCCGATCCGTTCCCCGCCGGGAAGGTCGATCCGGAAAGACACTTTGAGCATGCGGCGTTCTCTCCTGTGGGTGATCACGGCACTCGCGAGCGGCTGGCCCTTGTCGGCCGCCAACGCGCAAGGAAGCCACCCGTCGCTCGTCGGCGTGGTCCGCGCCAAGGCCGGCGAGCCCGTGGCGGACGCTGCGATCGACGTGCTCAACACGGAAACCGGAGTCCGGCTCCGGGTGACGACCGACCGAGGTGGTCGCTTCCTCGTCCTCAATGTACCGCTGGGCGGACCCTACATCGTCACCGCGCGACGGATCGGGTTTCGCCCTTCGAGCCAGAGCGGGATTCGGATGGTGCTCGGCGAGCGGCGCGACCTGACCTTCGCGCTCGAGCCGGCCGCCGTGGAGCTTGCGCCTCTCGAGGTGACTTCATCCGTGGCGCCCCGGCGCGAGGATCGCATCGGCGGGAGCTACCGCATCGACCTGGCCCAGGTCCGTACCATTCCCACCCAGAACCGCGACTTCGCCGACCTCGCGAGCCTGAGCTCGCTGGTTGGACCGCAGCTCTCGATCGCCGGTCAGCGGTGGACCTCGACCGGATTCTCCCTCGACGGCGTCCAGTCCAGGAACCAGCTTCGCGCGGGCACCTATAACGGCGGCCCCTACGCCGTCTCGCTCGAGGCGATTCGCGAATTCGAGGTCAACACCAACGTGTACGAAGTGACCCAAGGGCGGCAAGGCGCCGGCGAGATCAGCGCGGCGACCCGCGCCGGCACCAACACGTGGCAAGCCTCCGCCTTCAGCTACTACCGGTCTCAATCGTTAGGTGCCGCCACCGACTTCGACGGCCGGCCCCGCGATGCCCGTCCCTTTACCACGGTCCAATGGGGCGCCAGCCTCGGCGGCCCGCTCATCCGCGACAAGCTTCACGTCTTCTCGGTGCTCGAGCGCCAGGACGGAAGCCAACCGCTCCTGGTGGGGCTCCTCGACACACCGTCGGCGGAGAACGCCGCGGGGGTTGCCCGGGACTCGCTCAACCGGATTCTGAGCGTGCTCGCGTCGAAGTACGGCACCACCGGCGCACAGATCGGCAAGCTGCCCCGTTCGCCAACCGCGACCAGCCTGTTCGGCCGGGTTGACTGGGCCATTTCGAACCGGCATCTCCTCACCTTCCGACAGGCCAGCAGCTGGTGGACCAACCCGCTGAGCGGAGGCGTCGATCAGCCGATCGCCCTCCGCGAGGCGCGCTCGGATTTCGAGTCGGCCGAGCACCAGAGTCTGGTGAGTCTCCGCTCGACCTTCTCGTCCCACGCGCAGCACAACCTGAAGCTCGGCTTCTCGAGCTCGAAGCGCGAGCTCACCCCGGTATACCCCGGCATCCCCCGCGGGTTCGTCCAGACCCGGAGCCTGCTGCCTAACGGCTCGACAGGCAACGCCACGATTCAGTTCGGCGGTAACCGGCTCGCTCCGGACCGGAGCCGCGAGTGGCAAGCGCAGCTCGGTAACGAGCTCGTGCTCCAGCGCGGGAACCTGCTGATCACGTTCGGCACCGACAACTCGCTGGCGCGGCTCACGACCCTGATCGCCGAGGCGCAATCGGGGCTGTTCACGTTCCCGTCGATCGCAGCGCTCGATGCGGGAGCGCCGACCAGGTATCAGCGAACGGTTCCGCTTTCGGGCGTCTCCCCCGAGTCGCATCTCACCGAGCTCGAGCTCGGCGCTTTTGGCCAGGTCGAATGGAAGCCTAACGCCTCGTTCACGGCCTTGGGTGGGCTCCGGTGGGACGGCACCGGCATCCTCTCCACTCCCGCCCGCAACCAGCTCCTCGAGACGACGCTCAACCTGCGGACCGACCGGCGGCCGTCGGACTTGTCGGAGATCGCCCCCCGGCTTCAGCTCCTCTTCCGCGCCGACCAAGCCGGGCACCATCTGTTCCGCCTTGGCGGCGGCCGGTTCGTCGGCGAGCTGCCGGCCTATGCGTTCCATAACCAGCTGCTCTACACCGGTCTCACCCTCGGCGACGTGGACCTCCGCGGCACGGCGGTTCCGGTTCCGAACTACGTCGGATACCGTGCCGACCCGAGCACCGTCCCCGGCCTCCCACCTAACGGCACCACGCCGCCCGGCTTCGTCAACGTGGTCGGCTCGACCTTCTCCCTTCCGAGCACATGGAAGAGCAGCCTGTCCTACGACTTCGAGGCGACCCGATCGCTCGCGGTCACGCTCACGCTCTCAGGGGCGTGGGGGCGCAACGGGTACCACTATATCGACCAGAACCTCCGGCCGGCGCCGGCGTTCGTCCTGGCGAACGAAGGCGGCCGCGGGATCTATGTCCCCGCCACCGCGATTCCGGCGGCAACCGGACTCACGAACAACCGCGACGCGGTGATCTCCCAGTCGTTCACTCGGGTCCTTTCGCTCGAATCGGTTGGCGAGAGCAACCAGCACGCGCTGACCTCCGAGGTCCACCTCCGTCCTGGAGCGCGCTCGCGGATCGACCTCTCCTACACCTGGTCGTCAGCCCGGGACAATTCGACGTTCGGTTGTTGTCTGGCGCGGACGTCGACCACGTTCACCGCGATCCAGACCGATCCGCGGGACTTGAGCAAGACCTGGGGCCCGTCCGACTTTGACATCCGGCACCGGATCGTCGTGGCGGGGTCGGTCCCAGTCCCGGGCGGCTTCCAGGTCAGCGGCCAGGTCATCGCCTCGAGCGGCCGCCCCTTCTCTCTCGTCGTGGACGGCGACTTGAACGGCGACGAGGCCAACGGCAATGATCTGGCGTTTCTGTTCGATCCTAACGATCCGAATACCGCCGCGGACGTCGCCGCGTCGATGCGGAAGATCCTGGCCGACAAGACCAACCTGGCGTCGTCCTACATCGCGAGCCATCTGGGCCAGATATCGGGGCGGAATGCGCTCCGGCTCCCCTGGTCGGTCCAAAGCAGCCTCCGCATTGTCCGGCCGATCAACCTCGACCGAACCCGCCGCGTGGACATCATCGCGGATCTCTTCAACGTGCTCAACACGTTCGACGCCACGTGGGGCGCCGAGCGGGCGTTTCCGCTCGGGATCTCGGCGCAGAACCCGGTTGTCAACCGGATTCCATTGCTCCGGATTGTCGGCTTCGATCCAGCCACCCTCCGGTTTCGTTATGCGGTCAACGAGCAGGCCGGCGCGCTGCCCCGAGGCGGCCAGCGCTATCAGTTCCAGATCGGGGTGAGAGTCTCGCAATGATCGCGCTGAGCCGGCTTCCGTCGTGCGTCGGGGGAGAGCTCCAATGAGAGTCGAGCCGAGGCTCTTGGCCGGAGCGATGCTGGCACTCTGGGCGGTTGCACCGGCCGGCACCCGCCAACGGAGCGCTGCGGAGCCGGCGCTGACCATCGACGGCGAGGTCAATCGGAGCTTTACGCTCGCGGAGCTGAGAGCCCTCCCTCGGGTCACGGTGACCGCGTCAGAGCATGGCGCGCCTCCCGCGACCTACGAGGGCGTCGGGCTTGGCACGATCATGGAGACAGCCGGGGTTCCGCTTGGTGCAGCGCTCCGTGGACCGCGAATGGCGACGTACGTGATCGTCACGGCCGCGGATCAGTATCGCGCGCTCTTCGCGTTGCCCGAGCTCAACAGCGCCATCACCGGGCGCACCATCGTGCTCGCCGACCGCAAAGCCGGAGCCGACCTCGACGCGCGTGAGGGACCGCTTCGGATCGTGGCGCCGGATGAGAGGCGGCCCGCGCGATGGGTCCGCCAAGTGGTCCGGCTGACGGTTCGTCAGCTGAGGGACTAGGTTGAGGCATGTTGACGTCCGCCGTCGCCCTCTGCTCGCTCGCACTCCACTGCCTAACCGCGGCCACCGGCCGGGCTCGGTCCGCCGGTCTCGCACCTGCCGATACGCTGACTGTTTTTGCGGCCTCCGATCTCGCGCTCGCCTTCAACGAGATCGGACCCCTGTTCGAGAAGGAGCGAGGGGCCGCGGTCCGATTTGTCTTTGGCTCGACCGGCAATCTCGTGCTCCAGATCCGGCACGGCGCACCGGCAGACGTCGTGTTTGCGGCGAACGTGTCCTACGTCGATCAGCTCAGGAACGAGGGGCTCCTGAGTTCCGGAACCCAGCAGCTCTACGCCCGCGGCCGCATTGTGCTCGCGACCCTCACGACCTCCGGCCTGACTCCGAAGACCCTGCGCGAGCTGATCGGCCCCGCATTCCGTAAGGTCGCGGTCGCGAACCCCGAGCATGCGCCGTACGGATTGGCCGCCAAGCAGGCGATGGAGCACGAGACGCTGTGGGAGGACCTCAAGCCAAAGATCGTCTTCGCCGAGAGCATCCGGCAGACGCTGCAATTTCTCCAATCGGGGGCCGTCGACGCCGCCGTCATCGCCCTCTCGGTCGCGCAACCGCCTGAGGTCCGCTACGTTCCGATCGACGAAGCGCTCTATCAACCGATCGATCAGGCCTTGGCCGTGCTCAAGGAAGCGAAGCAACCCGGGCTCGCCCGCGCTTTCGTAGCCTTCGTGCTGGGGCGAACCGGTCGCGATATCCTGACTCGGTACGGGTTTTTAGTTCCACGGTGACGATTGACTGGTTCCCGCTCTCGTTGTCGCTTCGGGTCGCCTTCCTGGCGACCGTCCTAACGGTCGCAACCGGCCTGCCGCTCGCCTGGCTCCTTGCTCGGAGGCAGTTCCCCGGACGAGAGATTCTCGAAACGGCCGTGGTGCTTCCGCTGGTACTGCCGCCGACCGTTCTCGGCTACTATCTCCTCGTCGTCATCAGCCGCCGGGGTCCGCTCGGCCACTTCCTCGAGGGATTGGGCATCGAGCTGGCGTTCACATGGCGGGCCGCGGTGCTCGCCGCATGGGTCGGCGCGTACGGCATGTTCGTCAAAGCCGCGCAAGGCGGTCTCGAGACTGTCGACGCTCGCCTCGAACAGGCCGCGAGGACGCTCGGCCGCTCCGAGTGGTCCGTGTTCTGGCTGGTGACCCTGCCCCTCGCCTGGCGCTCGGTTCTCGCCGGCTCGATCATCTCGTTCTGCCGCTCACTCGGGGACTTCGGGATCACGCTGATGGTCGCCGGCAGCATCCCCCACGTCACCCAAACCATGCCGCTCGCGATCTACGACGCGGTCCAGGCAAACCGCCTCGCCGACGCCAACGTGATGTCGCTGGTCATCGTCGGGCTCGTATCCCTCTTGCTGCTCGGCGTGAGCCGCCTGGCCCGGCTCAGGGCCTGATCGGTGCTCGAGCTTTCGATCCGCAAGAGTCTCGGCGATTTCGCGCTGGACGTCGCGTGGGCGTCGGAGGGAGAGGTCGTGTGCTTGTTCGGGGCGTCGGGTTCCGGGAAGAGCTTAACACTGCAATGTCTCGCTGGGCTCACCCGTCCGGACGCCGGCACGATCACCGTCGCCGGCCGATGCCTCTTCGACCATGAGCGCGGGATCAACGTTCGGCCCCAGGAACGGCACTTGGGCTATGTATTCCAGGGCTACGCGCTGTTTCCGCACCTCACCGTCGAAGCCAACATCGCGTTCGGGCTGTTCGATCGGCCGGCCTCAGAACGGCGCCGGCGAGCGGGGGAGCTGATCGAACAGCTCGGGCTCGGACCCGCGGCCACGCTCAAGCCGGGGCAGCTCTCCGGTGGGCAGCAGCAACGGGTCGCGCTCGCGCGGGCGATCGCGCCGGAACCCGCCTTGTTGCTGCTCGACGAGCCGTTTTCCGCGCTCGACGCCCCGTTGCGGCGGCAGCTGCGCGAAGAGGTCGGCGCGATCATTCGCCGGTACGCAAAGGCCACGGTCATAGTGACTCACGATCTTGCGGAGGCGTTTCAGCTCGCCGATCGAATTGTGATCTACGACCGGGGCCGTGTCGTTCAAACCGCCCTGCGCGACGACATCATTGCCGCGCCTGCGTCCGAGCACGTGGCCCGGCTCCTGGGCTTCCGGAACGTGCTGCGCGGCCGAGTCCAAGCCGTTGACGCGGATCTGGTCAGCTTGGAATGGCACGGCCAGATCCTAACGGCGCCGATACCGCCCTCGACCGGCCCCCTGTCCGCCGGTCAGGAGGTCACCTTCTTCGTCAGGCCGGAGCACATTCGGTTCGTTCCAAAGGATCGCCCGCCGCGCCGAGACGGCCGGATGAACCGGCTCAGAGCATCGATCGTGGACAGGGCGGACCTGGGAGCGAGTTACTCGCTGCGACTCGCGGTCGAGGGACCTGACCGAGCCACGGCGGAGCTGTTGGAAGTCGATGTCCCGCGGCTCGTCTACCAGCTGCTTGGCTTGAACCGGGATCCGCACTGGGAGATCGCGATCCAACCGAGCGCGATCCAACTGGTGTCCGGAGCCTCGTCCCGGAAGGCTTGAGTATCCGCTGGCCTTTTATGGTCACCCGACGAAGCCATTGCAGCTTTAGTCAAGACAGCTTGATCATCAGGCGGGCCACCGCCTCGGTCGCGCGCTTGTAGGGCGGGAAAAGCAACTGCGCGATGTTGAGCCGCGCGCGCAGCACAGCCCGCTCGTGCGAGAACGCCCGGAAGCCGAAGATCCCGTGGCTCGAACCGATCCCCGAGTTGTTGACGCCGCCGAAGGGAAGGTTGGCGTGGAGGAAGTGCACGACCGCGTGATTGATGCACGTGCCGCCCGCACTGGTCTCCTTCAGGATCCGCTGAATGGTCGCTTCCGTCGAGCTCCAGACGTAGAGCGCGAGCGGCTTCGGCGCGTCGTTGATCCGCCCGATCACCTCGCTGATGTCTCGGTAACCGATGACCGGCAGCAGCGGTCCGAAGATCTCCTCGTCCATGATCTTCGCGCCGGGCGGGATATCCGTAAGGAGGGTCGGCGCAACGAAGCACTCCGGCTCCCTGACGTCGCCGCCATAGAGCACGGTGGCGCCGCGAGAGCGCGCATCTTGGAGCAGCCCGTTAACCCGCTCGGTGTGGCGCCGGTTGACGATTCGCGCCAGCGAGGTCGAACCCATCTGCTCGTCCGCCGTACCCCCGTACGCGCTCTTCAGGACGTCGAGGCACTTGGCCACGAAGCGCGCCTTGACCGATTCGTGAACGTAGACGTGGTCGGGGGCGATGCAGGTCTGGCCGTTGTTGGTGAATTTGCCCCAGAGCAGCGTGCGGGCGGCGAGGTCGACGTCCGCGCTTTCGTCGACGATGCTCGGCGACTTCCCGCCGAGCTCGAGCGTCACGCTGGTCAGGTGCTTCGCTGCCGCCGTCATCACCACCTTGCCGATGGCCGGGCTGCCGGTGAAGAAGATATGGTCGAAGGGCAGCGCCAAGAGCGCGCTGGAGACGGCGGCGTCGCCCTCGCAAACGGCCACCTCGTCCTCCGAGAGTACTTCGCGCGTCACCCGGGTTAACCATGCCGAGATATGAGGCGTCATCTCCGATGGCTTGAGGATGGCGGTGTTGCCGGCGGCAATGGCGTAGACAAGGGGACCGAAGGTCAAGTTGACCGGGTAGTTCCACGGCGACAGAATCAGACAGCGCCCGCGCGGCTCGTGCTGAATCCAGGCGCTGGTCCCAGCCATCAGGATGGTGGACCCGACCCGGTTGGGCTTCATCCACATCTTGAGATTACGGCAGACCTCGTTGACCGCAGCGACAACCGGCAAGACCTCGGTCAGGTCCATCTCAACGGGCGGTTTGCGATAGTCCTGATAGCCGGCCTCGTACAGTGAGGCAACATTCCGCTCGACCACGGCCTTGAGCCGCTGCAGTTTTGCTATCCGTTCGGCCGCGGTGCTCGTGCGGAGCCTGAGCGCGGTCTCGCGCTGGCGCTCGAACAGGCGCTCGATGCCTGCTCTGTCGGCGGCGCCGGCGGGAGGCTGATCGGAAACAGCAATAGCCATGGTAGCTCCTTCGCCGGCATGGGCTCTGGCAACGGACATAATGTACTGTCGTGGGCGATTCCACTCCGAGCTGAGCGGCCGGCATCGTCCTCCACGTCCTGAAGCAGCAGGACATTGGTGGGCTCCAGGTGGCTTGGAATCTTGCGGTGGCGTAGTGTTCTAGCGACCAGGCCTCGTCATTCGAACGCCAATCACTCGGCTGGACAATATTGTCGACCATCCTGCGATCGCCCCAATTCCTTTCGCTGCACGGCTTGCTTGTAGTGCTCGGGCTCCTCACGTACGTGCTCACAACCCACTCCTTGCAACAACGCCGGTCGTCTACCGGCGCCATCTCTTGGGTGTTGACTATCGCGCTCATTCCCTACGTTGGGCTCCCGCTTTACGTGCTGTTCGGCACCCGCAAAATGGTCCGCCCCGGGGGCCGTTCTCCCCGCACAGTGCCCGGCCCCGACCTCGACTCGCCTGATGCGTGGCCCCGTCAACTGGCGGCCTCGATGGGCTTGCCGCCGGTGGCGTCATATCGGAACCTGCGTATCCACGCCGATGGGACGCAGGCGCTCGACTCTCTCTGGGAAATGATCGATGGCGCCGAGCGTGAGGTGGAGCTCTGCACATTCCTGATCGGGCGCGACACCGTAGGCGAGGCGCTGGAGGCGCGCCTCATCGTCAAGGCCCGAAGCGGGGTCAGGGTGCGGCTCCTGATTGACGGAGTGGGCCGCTTGATGGGTGGTGCGGTCGGTTTGCGCCAGCTGAAACAGGCAGGCGTGCAGGTCGCAGTGTACGGACCGATTCTCCATGTGCCATTCAAGAGCAGGACCAATCTTCGCAACCATCGCAAGATGGTGGTGGCGGACGGGACCCGCTTGTGGTGCGGTGGGCGCAATCTCGCAGCGGAGTACTTCGAGAGCGTCGGCCGGCAGGGACCGTGGAAAGACCTGACCTTCGATCTCGAAGGACCGCTCGCAGCGCAGGCGCGCGACTTGTTCGAGCGCGATTGGGCCGCGGCAACCGGCTCACCGACGGTACAGAGCGTGGAGACGGCGCAAAACGCCGCCGAACCGTTCGCCCAGGTCATCGCTTCCGGTCCGGACCAGGCCGACGACACGGTGCATGACCTGTTGGTCGCCGCGTGCTTCAAAGCGCGGAGCCGCATTCTCGCGTTGACACCATACTTCGTGCCAGGCGATGCGCTGCTGATGGCGCTGTCACTCGCGGCACGGCAAGGATTGGATGTGGATTTGGTCATCCCGGCGCGTTCGAACCACCACATGGCCGACTTTGTCAGGCACCGGGCGCTTCGGGGACTTGCAAGCGCCGGAGGACGAGTCTGGATGGCGCCGTACATGCTTCACGGCAAGGCGGTCGTGATCGACGACAGCCTTGCGTTGGCAGGCTCGGCCAATCTCGACTCGCGCAGTCTTTTCCTCAACTACGAGCTGATGGTGGCGTTCTATGCGGACGCGGACGTCCGGCGCTTTGCCGGTTTCATCGACAAACACCGTGAGGCCGCCGATCGCTACGCAGTACGCAATCCGGGACTGGTGCGCGACTTGGGTGAAGGTCTAGTGCTCTGGTTGGCGTTCCAGCTTTGAAGAGGCGAAAGAGATCATCGGGCCGTGCCCGCCTTTCGCATTTCAGCGACCCGTGCCTTGACGAGCCGCTTCACCAGACCCAATGGCAGCGGCTTGTCGAGCGGAAATTGAATCGTTCCCGCCGAGGTCTTGTATCCCGTGAGGAGCGCAGCGTGGGCGTGTCTGATCGCGGCGGTCATCGGGTAGAGACTGGTGTGGTGCTTGAATGCGGCGTACCAGACAAGCGGCTTCCCATCGAGTCTCACCGCCGGGATGCCGTAGCTGAATCCCTCGACGGCGTCGGGGGCCGCGGCCCGAATGACTTCGCGCAACTGCTTGAGCCGCCTCCGCGCATCGGGCGGCCGCGACGCGATATAGGCCCGCACCTGGACTCCGGCCTGCTTGGGATCGTCCTTGAGTGACGAGGAGGAAGGCACCGGTAGCTCCGCGCTGAGGTTTGGCTGCGTGGTGTAACTTGGCGATCGGCCCGCGACGTTCAGCCCCTCACCTGTCGCGGGAGCCAAGCGGTTTCAACATGCGGGTCCACTCGACGACGTATCCCGCCTCCTCGTAGACCCGCCGCGCTCGGTCATTCCCTTCAAAGACGTGCAGCGTGAGCCATGGGTAGCCCGCCTTCTGGCCCCAGCGCTCCGCGGCCACCAAGAGCGCGCGTCCCACGCCCCGTCCCTCGCCGGCGCGCGCGACGACAATATCGACGACATGCCCGACCGACGCCGCGGTAAAGTAGTCCCGGTCGGTCCTGAGCGAGACGCTGCAGTATCCCAGCGTCCGCCACTGGCTGGG
>JBDTOH010000110.1:0-12523 GCA_039933355.1 Gemmatimonadota bacterium
GGTCGAGCGAGTGCGCGAGGTCGGTCGTCGTCGCGGGAGCCCCGGCCCGCGAGAGTCGAAAGATCGCCTTGAGGTAGTCCTCGGCGGATCGAGTCAGCGACTCGTGAATGGGGTCGGCCGTCATGAGCATTGGGCGTGGGCGCAGAGGGCGTTGGTCAGCCCGATGAGAGCTGGGCCGAAGAGGGGGTGACCCTTCCTGTCGCCTCCGTGGCAACTGGCGCACGCCTGCGCGACGAAGACCGGGCCGAGACCGTCGGCGGTGCTGAACACCCGTCCGAATTCGCGATCTCCGGCCGTGAACGTCGCGAGCTGCGCGCCGGTGAGGCCCTCGAGCGGGCCGTCGAGCACCGAGGTGTCCGGCGGGGCGTTAGGCAGGAGCGCGTCGCAGCCGAGACCGGCGGCCAGACACCCGAGGAAGGCGAGGGCGAAGGATGTTCGTGGAGCGGCCATCAGACGTTGTCCGGCCGGCACTGCGGAGTCCCGGACGGACTCGTCGACGGGTTAACTAGGAGCGAGCTCATAGACCTACCGCGAGACTCAACAGAAAGAATGGCTAGGAAAAAGACAAACTTAGTATAGCCTAAACCTTGAGTAAGTCAACCAAAAGCCAATCCGGGTCGGGTCGGCTTCAGCGCGGCGATGCTACCACGCACTCACTCCTTCGCGCGGGCTCCCGACTGGCCGGCGGACTCCCCAATCAGCCCCAGCAGCGGCGTGAGAATTCTCTCCGTCATGCCCCAGACGAGCCCCTCCGAGAGATGGTATCCCGGGAGAAAAACTTTCCTGTCGGCGGTCGTGTATTCGAACGGCCGGTACACCCCCGGCTCGCGGAGGTAAAGCAGCGGTGCGTAGAGAGCGCCGGCCACCTCGTGATTGAGCGCGAGAGGTTGGCGTTGGGCCAGATAGAAGACAAACGGGCGAACGCTGACCGGCGGTAGCGACGGGGTCCTCGGCGTAATGTCGTCAAGAGCACCGAGGAGCTGAGCATCCGAGAGGTCAACGCCGACCTCCTCCAACGTTTCGCGGCGGGCCGTCGCGACGAGGTCGGGATCGGACGGAGACCAGCGACCGCCGGGAAAGGCCATGTGTCCCGACCACCGATCGTCCTCGCGCTCGGCGCGACGGATCAGGAGGACCGCATCGGGATCGGTGACGAGGACGACGGCGACCGCCGCGGGCGAGCGCCCCGGCTCATCGACGGTCTGGGCCAGCCGCTGCGCGAGCGCGGCCTCGAGCTCTGGAAACGGGCTCATGGCCGGGGTGCTCGGTGGAGTGGCCGGCGGGTCAAGCGAGATGCTTGCCGAAGAAGCTGGTCGTGGCGTTGAGGGCGCGATCCAGATCCGGAGTCGAGCCTCGCCACGGATGAACCGCGCCGAGCGTGTGACCGGCGCCGGGAAGCGTTAGGCGCTCCGCGGCGGGCGCGGCGGCGGCAAGCTGCTCCGCCTCCGCCACCGGCACCGCCTCATCGCCGCTCCCGTGAACGATCAGCCACGGACACCGGAGCCGGGTGGCGGCCGCCAGGATGTCGAGGCTGCCCGCGGCGTTCCGCTCGACGTCGTCGAGCGTTTCCGGATACATCGGGAGGATCTCCCCGGTCCGCATGTTCTTGACTTCATGCACCCCGCGGCGGCGCCACTCGGCCTTGGTCGGGTCCGGCCACCGGTTGACCGACGCAATCGCCGCCCACGTAACCAGCGCGCTCACTCGGGGACGGCCTGCCGCTGCGAGGATGGCAATCCCTCCTCCTCGAGAGTGCCCGATAACGCCGACGCTCGCGGGCTTCGGAAATCCGAGCATTCCCCCATCCACCGCGTCGAGGACCGTAGCGAAGTCTTCGAGCTCGGCGGTGAAGGTGTTGTGCCCGAAGCGCTCCGGAAGCGTGAATTGGCCGGAGTCGTCGGCACCGGAGCCGCTCACATTATAGGATATGGTAGTGAAGCCGGCCTTCGCGAGGCGATCGGACAGCGGCGGGAACATCCCCCAGTCCTTGAAACCCTTGAAACCGTGGAGCACGAGCACAGCGGCAACCGGCTCCATGTGCTTCCCGGCCCGGGCATCAATCAGGATCGGCCCGAGCTGCCCGGGCAGCGAATGCTTGGTCAGCACCGGCGTAGCCATCAGCCGGTCGAGTCCACGGCGATCGTGACCAGCTCGATGACCCGGCCGACCTGAGCCGTTCCCATCATGTCGTCGCGGGACTTGGGAACAAACCTCACCTTGAGCCCATCCTTCCTGAGCTCGGCCGGCAGGTTGAGCGGCTGGTACCTGAGCGTTTCGTTGACGTCGATGACGTAGACGCCGCCTTCGATCGGGAGGTGGTGGACTATGCCGCGGAGCTCTTTCGCGCCGGGAATCGCGGCTCCGCCGCCTCCACCGCACGACATGACGAGCGGGGTCAACAACAGCAGGCTCATCCGACTCATGGGGTTCCTCCGGTCTCTGTCACACTCCGCGGTCCGATCCGCCGGCCGCCGCGCTTCTTCAGCGCTGCAAGTTGACCTTATCGCGGGTGAGTCGCCAGTTCGGCCCGGATTCCGCGCCGGGCGAAACGGCGCGCGGCAGTGAGCGAGAACGGTTCGGCCCGAGCGGACTCGTCCCGAGCCCAGCGGCTATTGGCTCGCGGCGACGGACCGCATACCTTTGACCCCTCACAAACTTGGAGACAGGCCCTCTGCAGGCCTCCCATCCTACATTGGTCGCGGCAGGTCGGGCCGTGGCCGAAAACCGCGACAGAATGGCAAAGATGTGGGCCGACTGGCTGGGAGATCGGCTCAGCGCGACGCGCACCATTCCGCGGGAGATCGTAGAAGACGAGTTTCGTCTCATCATCGATGTCTTTCAGACGATGGTCGGCCCGCTGCGCCGGGAGACTCGTACGATCTGGAAAAAGGTCACTGAGGAGTATGGCCGGCGAGCCGCCCTCCGCGGGCTCGCCGCCGGAGAAGTCGTCGAGGAGATGCAGTATCTTCGCGAGCTGCTGATTCGCCATCTCGCTCCCGCCATCGCCGCGCTCCGACCCCGTCAGGGGATGGCGCTCCTCCTTCGTCTGAACCGGTTGGTGGATCACGGTGTGGCACGGGCGGTCGTGGGTTATACCGACGCGCTCATTCAAACGATGCTGCCTTCCGAAGACACCGGCCCCTCACCTGCCCTCGCCGACGCCAGTGCGACGCGAGAGCGATTCAAGAACATCAGGATCGAGCTGGCGCAGATCATCGCGGCACCCGGCAACAACGTAGCTCCCCTTTTGTAGCTCTCCTCGCGCGCGTTCCGGTACCGCGCCGCGCTCGTTTGGTTCTCGGATTCACGGCTCCCTCACCTAACGTGGTGGCAACTGCTACCCGGACGGTGTCGTGGCGCTCCGAGAGGTTCTCGCCCAGATCCAGCGACTCGAGGATCTGCCGGCGCTGGCGGGGGAGTTAGGCTTCGCGCCGACCTGGCACGAGCTGCTCCACGAATCCAGGACGGCGCTGATCGGTCGGCGGGCATCGTGCTGCTGTTTCGGCGTCGAGCGCGCCGACGCGGAGGGTGCGGCCCGCGCCCTGGCCCGCTCACTCGCGGCCCGAGGTCAGCCTGCGGTCGTCGTGGCGCTCGATCCAGCCGCCCGCAGGCTGGCCGTGTCCGCCGCGGCTGAGGATTTTCCGACGGTCCGGATCTCGCTGGCGAGCCCGAGCGTGCTCGAGATCGGTGTGCTAGAACGCGCGGCCCTCGAGGCGGATCCCACCGGTGCAGGTTTGGCGCTCGGTTGGGCTCGGGTGCTCGCCAGCGAAGCCGTCGGCGCGCGCTTCTTCCGACAATTCCGCGAGACGCTCACTTCGTTCACCCTCGAGCTTGCGCCGCAGGTTCCGCGGGCGGATCGGCACGCGCTCGCGCTGCTCCAACTCACCCGCGTCCTCTTCCTCTACTTCGTGCAGGCAAAGGGCTGGCTCGACGGCCGGCCCACGTTCCTGATCGACGAGCTCGACCGATGCCTCGCGCGGGGGCGAAGCGTCCATCGCCATCTGCTCCAGCCGCTGTTCTTTGGTACGCTCAACCGCCCGGCACCGGCTCGGAGCGCGGCGGTGCGGCGCTTCGGCGCGATCCCATTCTTGAACGGCGGTCTGTTCGAACCCCATGCTCTCGAACGGCGGTGGAGTGGCTCACTCGGCAACGGTCCGTGGCGGGAGGCTTTCGACAAGCTGTTCGAACGGTTCCAGTTCACCCTCGGCACGGCGGCGGGGCCGGGTATTGCGCCCGACATGCTGGGCCGGGTGTTCGAAGGTGTGATGGACCCGGACGAGCGGCGTCAGAGCGGCTCGTTCTACACGCCGAGCGATCTGGTGGATGCGCTGGTGGAAGAAGCGCTTGCGACCTGGCTGGCTCCGGCGCTCGCCGTGAGCGAGCCTCGGGCTCGGCGCCTCCTCTTCGACCCGGACCCTGGCGCGCTTCGACTGCTCCGGGGCATCACCGTGCTCGATCCCGCGGCCGGCAGCGGCGCTTTTCTGCTCGGTGCGCTCCGTGCGCTAGTCCGGGCGCGCACCGGCGCCGGCGAATCCCGCACCTGTGCCACGCGCGACGTCCTCGCACGGAATCTCTTTGGCGTCGATCTCAACCCGGCGGCGATCCGGCTCGCGGAGCTCAGGCTCTGGCTCGAGGTCATCGAGACCGAACCGGGCGGACGAGGCCGGGACGTCGCGCCGCTCCCCAACCTCGATCAGATGGTCCGCCAGGGAGACAGCCTGATCGAGCCGAGCCTAACGCCATGGACGGCGGCGCCCGGCACCACCGCGGCGCTGGCGGCTCTCCGCCGCGAGGTGAGCGGCGCGAGCGGCGCGGCCAAACGGGTGCTGGTACGGAAGCTGCGCGAGGAGGAGCTCGCGGTCGCCCGGCGCACGCTCCTCGCGCATGGCGAGCGAATCGACGAACGGCTGAAGGAGCTGATCTCGGGGAGCCGCTCGCCGACGCTCTTCGGCGAGCGCGCCACGCTGGACCGGCGGGGCGCGGCCGAGTTGACCGATCTCCGGGCCGCCCGGCGGCGGATCCGGGGCTTGAGCAGGCGGCTCGAGCGAGCAGCCGAGGTCCCGTGGTTTCACTACGGCGCGCAGTTCGGCGACGTCATGGCGAACGGCGGCTTCGACTTGGTCGTCGGCAACCCGCCGTGGGTGCGCGGTGAAGCCATCGCGCCCGAAATCCGTTCGGCGCTTCGGGCGCGGTATCGCTGGTTCCAGGGGGGTGGCCGGACCCGCGGATTCGCCAACGCTCCGGACCTTTCGATCGCGTTCCTCGAGCGATCGCTCGAGCTGGTTCGGCCGGGGGGTACGATCGCGCTGCTGGTTCCGGCGAAGCTCAGCACGGCAACCTATGCCACCCGAGCCCGAGCCGACCTCACCGCGCGCACGACCCTCTGCGTGGTGGCGGACCTCCGCGGGGATGCGCGGGCGGCGTTCGAGGCGACGGTCTACCCATGCGCCCTGATCGCCGCGCGGCGGGCGCCGGCTCCGAGGCACCGGGTTAGGACCGGGCTCTCCGCCGACGCGCCCACCATACCTCAGGACCACTTGGACGGTGAGCCATGGATCCTGTCCGCAAAACTCGTCTCGGACGCGCTCCGGGCAAGCGCGGCGTGCCACCCGACCGTCGGCGAGCGGTTCCCTTGTCATCTCGGGGTCAAGACCGGAGCCAACGCCGTGTTCCTCGACCCGACCGGCCCGATCGAGCCGGCCCTGCTCCGGCGGGCGCTCCGGGGCCGGGACGTGTCGCCGTTTCAGATCTCACCGCGGAGGCGGCTTCTCTGGACCCATGATGCGCGGGGCGCTGTGCTCCGGATTCTTCCGCCGCTCGCGGCGGACTATCTCGCCGGCCATGCCAAGACGTTAGGCGCCCGGCGCGACTACACCGGCGGCCCCCGATGGGCGGTGTTCCGAACCGAGGCGGCGGCGAGCCCGAGCCGGGTGGTCTGGGCCGATCTTGCGCGGGAGCTCGCGGCGGCGCCGCTCACGGCCGACCATGGCCCCGATGTTATCCCTCTCAATAGCTGCTACGTGCTGGTGGCGCCGGATGACGAGACGGCGGTCCGGCTGGCCGCCTGGCTCAACTCCGCTTCGATCCGGGCGCTTGCCCGGGCGCGGGCGAACCCCGCTGCGAGCGGGTTCTGCCGGTTCAACGCGGCAACGGTCGCGGCGCTTCCCTGCCCCGATCTGGTGCTCACCGATCCGAGCTTCGAGCTGATCGCGCGCGAGGCGCTCGCCGGAAGGCTCGATCAGGCAGCGCTCGACCTGGTCGCAACGAAATTCCTCGAATCGCCCAGCGATGGCCGTTCGGACGCCGGCCCCTCGCGCTGAGCTGCCGGCGTGGCTCGACGCGGTCGTGCCCCGAACGGCGGAACAGGTCGCTCGGGGAATCGCCGGCGTGCTTGCGCCAGAGGAAGCGCCCGATCCGGCACCGCCCTGGCTCCGAGCCGAGCAAGTCCTGTCGTTCCGCAGGCTGGTGGCCGCGGTGCGCCGGTACGGGGGTGCACTGCTTGCGGAACCCGTCGGGTCGGGCAAGACCTACATCGCGCTTGCTGCAGGTGAGCGGTTGGCGCCGGGCAGGCCCGTGGTCGTGGTCGCGCCGGCGGTCCTCGTCGCTCAGTGGCGGGCCACAGCCAAGACGTTAGGCGTCCCGGTCGATATCACCAGCCACGAGCGGCTGAGCCGGGGTCAGCCGGTTCCGCCCGGTCCGATCGTGGTAGTCGACGAGAGCCATCGGTTCCGAAACCCGGCGACGGTGCGTTATCGGGAGCTGGCCCAGTCGCTGGTGGGTCGCCGGGCCATTCTTGTGAGCGCCACCCCGCTGTTCAATCACGTCGAAGACCTCACCCACCAACTGCTCCTCTCGGTCCGCGGCGACGCGCTCCGGCTGGACGGCGTGCCGTCACTCCGCACGCTGTCTGGAACGACACCGGTTCCTCCCGCCCTCGAGGCCCTGATCGTCTCGGCGATCAGCGACCAGATCGGCCGGCCCCATCGATCGCTCACCACCATCACCGGGCAGGCGTGGACGTCAGACTCGCTCGAGCGGGTGCTCGCGGCAATCGACCGCCTCCGGCTCTCCAAGGACCGCTCGATCGCCGCGCTCATCCGGACGTTTCTCACCCTCGCTGCGGCGTCGAGCCCGGCGGCCCTTCTGGCCAGCGTCGGGCGGTATCGCCTGCTGCTCGCCCAGGCGCGCGATGCGGGCCAGGCCGGCCACCGGTGGAGCCGGCGCGCGCTGGTCGAGCAGATCCAGGGTCACGAGGACCAGCTCGTGTTCTGGTCTCTCCTGGCACCGAAGCGGGAAGAGACCGAGCTCGCGCTTGGCGATGACCGGAAGCTCCAATCCCTCGGTGACGCGATCGTCGCCTGGGAGGCCTACGGCGACCGCAAGCTCGGGCGGCTCCAGGCACGGCTCGAGGACGGCCGCCCCACGCTGGTATTCGCAACCGCGATCGAGACCGTACACTACCTCCGCCGGCGGCTGGCCGGCCAAGCCGCCGCATGGTGTACCGGCGCCGGCGCCGGTATCGGGCCGACCCGGATGGCGCGGGAACGAGTGCTCGGGCTGTTCCGCCCCGAGGCCGCGGCGCTAGGCGGGCTCGCGCCGCGGGTTCTCCTCGCCACCGAGGTCGCGGCGGAGGGTCTCGACCTCCAGCGGGTCGAACGGGTGATTCACTATGACCTGCCCTGGACCGCGGTCCGTCTCGCCCAGCGGGACGGCCGGGCCATTCGGCTGGGCGCGGCGCATCCGATCGTGGACGTGATCCGGTTCGAGCTGCCCGACGCGATCGAGCGCCGCCTCCGCTTGATGCAGCTAGTCGATCGCAAGGCTCGGCTTCCCGAGCTCGTCGGCCTTGGCGCCGATCGGCGCGCCTGGACTCACCGAGCCCGGATCGTCGAACGGATCGGGTTCACCGCCACCGAACGGGGCGCGGCTGCGGTGCAATCGGATCGACCTGGTGTCGTGGCTGCGTTTCGCTTGGAAGGCGGGTCGGGTGCGCGGGCTGCGTTCATCGTTTCACTCGAGGACGGATCCGCGACAACCAACCTCGGAGCGATCGAGGCCCGTCTGGCTGAAGCGATCGGCGGACATCACAAGGAGGCGGCGTTCGATTCACCGGCAGCCGCCGACCTCGAGGCAATCGGGCACGCCCTCGACGAGCGGCTCCGGACAGCCCACGGCGAAGCGTGGCTCGCGGAGCCCGAATCACCGGCTGTCCGCGCGGCCATCCGGCAGGTCCACGCGGCGATTCGGCTCGCGGCATCGAGCCGGGACGGCGCGGCCATCGCAACTCACGACCGGGCACTTCGGTTTCTTCGGCACGGCCACACTGCCGGAGAGCGGATCGTGGTCGCCGCCGGAGGCATATCGGACTGGGCCGCACTAGGAAGTAGCCGGGAAGACGAGGGGAGCGTTAGGGTAACGCTCGTTGGGTTGCTGGTGTTCAGGGTTAGGGAATAGGGAATCGGGAATCGGGAATCGGGCTTGCGAGTTTGAGCGCCTGGGTTCCAGGCTTACGCCGAGTGAACGCATCCCGCTTGCCGGCCTTATTCACATGGTCATGCCTGTTCCCGATTCCCTATTCCCGATTCCGCAGGCCCGCCGCCTATCCGTTCACCTCCGCCCACCGCTAGTTTGTGCCATGACCATCCTTACGACCGTGCTGTTCGATCTCGACGGCACTCTGATCGATTCCGTCCGCCTGATTCTCGACAGCTACCACCACACCATGGCCGCGCATGGGCTTCCCGAGCGCACCGATGACGATTGGCTGGCCGGATTGGGAACGCCGCTCAGGGTTCAGTTCGGACCCTGGGGCGCCGACCCGGTCCGGATGGCCGAGCTGGTCGCAACCTATCGGGAATACAACCTCCACCATCACGACAGCCGCGTCACCGCGTATCCCGGCGCGGTGGCGATGGTCGAAGCGCTGCGGGCTCGCGGGCTCAAGACGGGCCTCGTGACGAGCAAGAACCGGCCCGGCGCAGAGCGTGGTCTCACGCTCGTTGGCCTGGCCGGCACGATGGACGTGCTGGTGGGCGCGGACGACGTCGTCAACCCGAAGCCGCATCCGGAGCCGGTGACGAAGGCGCTGACAACGTTAGGCGCCGATCCCCGCGAGGCGATCTACGTCGGGGACAGCACGCACGACATGCACTCGGGCCGAGCGGCGGGCGTGCGGACCGCGGCGGCGCTCTGGGGACCGTTCGGGCGGGACACCCTCGCCGGCGCTCGGCCGGACCACTGGCTCGAGACGCCGGCCGACCTGGTCAGGCTGGTGGACTCGCTCCGGCCGTAAGACCGTAAGACCCCGCGGGGATCTTGAGCGGCCTCTCTCCTCTTGACTTCCGACAGAAGAAGGCCATGCTTATGTAGAAACCCAACAGAAGTCCCGACCCGCCGAGGCAAACGCCTATGTCACCGCCGCCGCCGTCCGACGTCCTCCGAGGAACGCTCGACCTCCTCATCCTCAAGACCCTTACGCTCGCGCCCATGCACGGCTGGGGCATCAGCCAGCGGCTCCAGCAGACCTCACAGGGTGTGCTCGACGTAAATCAGGGATCGCTCTACCCCGCCATGCAGCGCCTCGAGTTCAAAGGGTGGATCGCGAGCGAGTGGCAGACGACCGAGAACAACCGCCGCGCCAAGTATTACCGCCTCACCCCACAAGGGCGTCGAGCCCTCGGCGCTGAGCTGGAGAGCTGGCGGCGGTATGTGGGAACGGTCGAGCTCATTCTCAAGATGACCTGACCATGCCAACTCTCCAGGGCATCCTGGCGCGAGTCCGCGCCGTCTTCCGCAAGCACTCTACCGAGCGGGAGCTGGACGACGAGATCCGAATCCACATCGACATGGAAACCGAGAAGAACGTCCGTGAAGGCATGAGTCGGCTGGAGGCCCGCCGCCGCGCGATGATCTCATTCGGAGGCGTCGAGGCCATCAAAGAGGCGCACCGGGACGGGCGCGGCTCGCGCTGGGCGGAGGAGCTCTTGGCTGACGTTCGGTACGCGTCCCGCTCTCTCCGGAGAAGCCCCGGTCTCGCCTTCGCCGCGATCGTCACCCTTGCGCTCGGCATCGGCGCGAACACTGCGATCTTTTCGGTCGTTAACGCCGTCATCCTAAGACCGCTGCCGTTTCCGGATTCGAACCGGCTGATGATGCTCTCCGAAGAGAATCCGGAAAAGGGTTGGCACCATAACGTCGTGGCCGGCGCCAACTACCTGGACTGGCGCGAGCGGGTCAAGTCGTTCGAGGATGTAGCGGCCTACAGCGGGTGGGGCTACTCCAATCGGACGCTCACGGGTGAGGGCGAGCCCCGGCTGATCCGCGCGACCGACGTGACCGGAAATTTCTTTTCCGTCCTCGGCGTCCGGGCGGCGAGCGGGCGAACCTTTCGCGCGGAAGAAACCTGGAGGAACGGCACTCGGATCGGAGTGATCAGTAACCGGCTCTGGCGCGATGCGCTCGGAAGCACGCCGAACATCGAGGGCCGGATCATCGAGCTCGACGGCACCCCGCTTCAGGTCGTAGGGGTCATGCCCGACGGCTTCAGCTTCCCTTCGGAGAGAATCGACATCTGGCGACCGATGGCGTGGGATCCATCCTCCCGCGCGGACGTGTCATTCCGCCGCGCGCACGGGCTCCGAGCGATCGCACGGCTCGGCTCCGGCGTGACCGAGAGGCAAGCGGCCGCGGAATTCCAGTCGGTGGTGACGCAGCTGCAGCGGGAGTTCCCCCTGACCAACAAAGTCATGGGCGCCGACATGACCGCCCTCCAATCGTTTCTGATCGGTGACGTCAGGCTGCCGTTGCTGATCGTCCAAGGGGCCGCCGCCCTTCTGCTCCTGCTCGCCTGCGCCAACGTGGGCAACCTGTTGCTCGTGCAGGCGGCGGGGCGGGAGCGGGAAGCCGCGCTCCGCCTCACGTTAGGCGCCGGCCGATTCCGGCTGACCCGGCAGGCGATCACCGAGAGCCTGGTGTTGTCGACCTTGGGAGGTCTTGCCGGCTTGGCTCTCGGCTGGCTGGGGACCCGTGCGCTCGCGGCACTCCAACCGGCCGGCATGCTGCCGGTCCCCGACGTCGGCATGGACGGGCACGTGCTCGCCTATGCGACCCTGATCACGACCGCGAGCGGTCTCCTCTTCGGGATCGCACCGACGTTATGGAACCGGGACCGCGTCCCGGCCGAAGTGGTGAAAGAGGGCGGCCGGACCGGAAGCGCGGGTCGCCGAGTCAGACGGTGGGGAGAGGGGCTTGCCGCGGCGGAAGTCGCGGTGGCGGTCCTGCTCGCGGTCGGGGCGGGACTGCTGGTGCGAAGCTTCTGGCGGCTCCAGCAGGTCGACCCGGGGTTCGAGGCCAATGGCGTTCTCGCGACCGGGTTGAGTTTGCCCGGGAAGAAGTATGACACCAACCGGAAACTGCTCGCATTCTTCGACGAGTGGCAGGCACGGGTCCAGGCCGTCCCCGGAGTGAAAGGCGTAGCGCTCGCATTTCTACCGCCGCTCACGTCAGTGCCATGGACCGGCGACTTCCACATCGCCGGTCAGCCCGCGGACCAGTTCGGCACCGAGGCAGCGCACGAGCTGATCACCCCGGAGTACTTTCGGGTTCTCCGCGTGCCGCTCAAGGCGGGACGGCCATTCACGAAGGACGACCGCGAGGGAGCAGCCCCGGTCATCATGATCAACGACGCGCTCGCGCGACGGTATTTTGCCGGCCAGAATCCGGTCGGGCAACAGATCACATTCGGGAAATTTGTCGACTCGACGTCGGTCTGGCGTACGATTGTAGGCGTGGCGGGAGACGTCAGACAGTCGAGTCTCGCGGTCGCCTCACAGATTCAGATCTTCGAGCCTGTAGCGCAAGACCCGAGCAACTACATGACACTGTTCGCCCGGACCGATCTCGATCCCGGCTCGCTTGGGCCGGCAGTGAGGCGGATCGTTCACGATCTGGATCCCAACCTCGCCATCACCACCATGGACGTGCTGGACGACCTCAAGGCCGCCTCGATCGCGCAGCAGCGCTTCATCATGATGCTGCTGATCGTGTTTGCTGTGACCGGGGTGATGCTGGCCGTCGTCGGGGTCTACGGTGTGATGGCGCAGCTCGCGAGACGGAGATCTCGGGAGATGGGAATCCGAATCGCGCTCGGCGCGCGTGCGGCGGAGGTGCAGTGGCTCGTCGTGCGGCGCGGGCTCGAGATCCTCGGCCTCGCGCTCGGGATCGGGATGGGCGGCGCGCTCGTCGCCACGCGGGCAATGCAGCAGCTGCTGTTCGAGATCGGGCCCGGAGACCCGGCCACATTTCTGGCGGTGGCCGCGATCTTGACCGGCGTGGCGCTCGCGGCAAGCTGGTTGCCGGCGGTTCGTGCCAGCCGGGCGGACCCGGCGGGGGTGCTGCGGGCAGAGTAGGAATCGGGAATGAGAAGCAGGCCAGTTTCGCGCATTCCCGTGCCGCTTCCCAATTCCCGGTGCCCAATCGACGGGCAAGCTCATGTCTATGCAGACCATGGTGCGCCGCTCACCGC
>JBDTOH010000111.1:0-12522 GCA_039933355.1 Gemmatimonadota bacterium
AGGAGCAACGCGGTCTCCGCGAATACCTCCAGGAAGACTACGAATGAGCGACGGGCTCCACGGAGTGGTCGTGTGTCACGGCGACCTGGCGCGCGCCCTGATCGATTCGGCAGAGGGGATCAGCGGCGTGCGGGGCAGGCTCGTCGCCGTGACGAACACCGGTTGCGACCGATCCGCGCTCGAGGAGCGGATCGTCGAGGCCGTCGGCGGTCGCCCTTCGATTGTCTTCCTGGACATGCCGAGCGGGTCGTGCGTCTTCGCGGCGATGCGGCGGCTCGCGCCGCTCACCGACGTTCGCCTGGTGACCGGAGTCAATCTCGCGATGTTGCTCGACTTTCTCTTGAGCGGTGACGTCTCCGTCGACGTCGCGGCCGGCCGAGCGGTCGAGACCGGCGCCAAAGCGATCGGACTGCGCTGATGTCCATCGTGCTGTGCCGGGTCGACGACCGGCTGGTTCATGGTCAGGTCGTGATCGGCTGGGGCCGGCCGCTCGCGATCGACTGGTTTGCCCTGGTGGACGACGAGGTCGCGGCGAGCGATCTCGAGAAGGATCTCTACCGGATGGCGGTTCCGGCTGGGACGACGATCGAATTCGTGTCCGCCGCCGCTGCCGGCTCGCGAATCGACGCGTGGGCCGCGAGCTCTGAGCGCGTGCTCATCCTCACCGGATCGATCGACACGATGGCCGCCGTGCACGACCAAAGGCCGGCTCTGATCACCATCATGAACCTCGGGGGTATTCACGGAGGCCCCGGCCGTCGCGAGTATCTCCCGTCCGTCTATCTCGCAGAGCATGAGCTCGCGACGCTCCGCCGGCTCGCTGCGGACGGGGTCGAAATCACCGCGCAAGATCTTCCGACAACAAGACCGCTGCATCTGGAAGAGCTCGTCCCATCATGAACGCGACGGTGTCGGTCGTCGTATTGCTACTGGTGTGGGGCACGTTCGCGGGGCTCGACCTCGCGACCTTGCTGCAAGGACTCCTGACCCGCCCGCTCGTGAGCGGTAGCGTGACCGGAGTCATCGTCGGGGATGTCGAGGCCGGTCTTCGTATCGGTGCCGTGCTCGAGCTGTTCGCGCTCGATGTCGTGCCCGTAGGTGGATCCCGGTATCCGGACTATGGCGCCGCGACGGTGGCCGCTGTCCTCTCGGGAGCTCACACCGACTGGATCGAGTCACTCGGTCTTTCAGTCGGCATCGGTCTCGTCCTGGCACGGCTCGGCGGAGACATGGTGGTGGTTTTGCGACGAATCAACGCGCGGACGGTCGGAGCGAAAGCCGATCTCCTCGCACAGGGTGATGCCCGGGCGGTCGCCGAGGTGCACTGGGCCGGCTTTCGCCACGACATCGTCCGGAGCGCCCTGCTCGCCGTGCTCGCGGTCGCCGTGGGATTCGCAGTCCGCGCGCTCCCGGCGCTCGACCCCGGCACCGGCCGGCTGCTCGGTGTAATCGCGCTCGGCGGGGCGTTCTGGGCTGTGATGCATGGCGCCGTCGCGAGCGCGCGGCACGAACGGCGCTGGCGGTGGCTCGTGGGCGGTCTCGCGGTCGGCCTCGTGGCGGCCTTGGTGTGATGCGCGGCGCCGTTCGGAGCTTCTTCCGGCTGCTGATCTTCCAAGCCTCGTGGACCTACGAGCGGCTTCAGGGTATCGGGATGGGTTATACCTCGGCGCCGTTGCTCGAGCCGCTCAAGGACGATCCCGAGCGGTACCGAGCGGCGGTGGCCCGCTCCGCCGAGTACTTCAACGCGAACCCGTACCTTGCGGGGATTGCCGTCGGCGCCGCGGCCAAAGGCGAGCTCGAAGGCTCGCCGGGCGCGACGGTGCGGCGGCTCCGGACGGCGCTGTGCGGACCCCTGGGATCGTTAGGCGATCAGCTGTTCTGGATCGGGGTCGTGCCCGCGCTCACCGGTGCTGCGCTCGCACTCCTTGCGGTGAAGCACAACGCGTGGATCGTCGTCGGGTTGGTGGTGGTCTACAACGCGATCCGCCTGATCACGACTTGGTGGGGGCTGATGGTCGGGCTCGGGTCCGGTCTGGCGGTCGGGGCCGCGCTGGCGAAATCCGGACTGCGCGCGACTGCGACTCGGATCGGTTGCGCCGCCGGATTCGCGGTCGGGTTTGCCCTACCGTTGGTCGCTCAATGGTACGCTCATCCGCTCGGACCCCCTGTGCTGATGGCCGGCGTGGCGGGCGGCGGTCTGGGGACGCTTGCGGCGCTCGTGCAGCGCCGAGTCTTTTCCGCAGCGACTGTGACGCCGGTCGTGCTCGCGGCCGCGCTTCTTTTGCGATGGGGTTTCGGATGAACCAAAAGGAGACGACGATCATCAATGCGCTCGGCCTCCATGCGCGGCCCGCGGCGCAGCTCGTCAAGCTCGCGAGCGGCTTCCAGAGCGAGGTCGAGCTGATCCGTGACGGCGTCCCGGTCAACGGCAAGAGCATCATGGGCGTGATGATGCTCGCCGCTGAGTGCGGCGCCAAGCTGACCGTCAGGGCCACGGGCCCCGACGAAGACCGCGCGGTGGAGGCCCTCGTGATGCTGGTGCACCAAGGCTTCGGCGAGCTGTGACCGAGAGCCGAATTCTCAAGGGAGTCGGGGTCTCACCCGGGATCGCGTACGCGCCCGCGGTGGTGCTCGAGTGGCGATTCCCGGAGGTTCCTGATCGCTCGGTCCAGCCCGACGAGGTCGATCATGAGATCGCCCGCCTCCGCGGCGCGGTCGAGGCAGTCGCCGGTCATCTCAATGGTCTGCGAGAGCGGGTACTTCAGTCGGCCGGACTCGAAGAATCGCGGATCTTCGAAGCTCAGATTATGATGGTTCAGGACCAGGACTTTCTCGCGACGGTCGAGCACCTCATCCGGCAGAACAATCTCAGCGCGGAGACCGCCTTCGAGTTCAAAGCGCTCGAGCTCCGCGCCCTCTGGTCCGGCATCGGCAATCTCCGAATGCGTGAGCGCCTCTCCGATCTCTCGGCCACCCAGACGCGGGTGCTGCGCCAGCTCATGGGCGGCGGTGACTTGGAGCTCGCCGCGTTTCGTGAGCACCGGCACGTCATCGTTGTCGCGCACGAGCTGTCCCCGGGCCTCACCGTGCAGTTCGATCGCGACCAGGTGTTAGGCCTGGTCAGCGTCGAAGGCACCCGTACCTCGCACGCAGCGATCCTCGCGCATTCGCTCGGGATTCCGGCGGTCATGGGGGCGCCGGCCGCGCTCGAGAAGATCAAGCCCGACATGATGCTCCTGATCGACGGACAGACCGGTACGATCGTCGTCGACCCGACGCCCACGGAGCTCGAGCAGGCGCGACTCCGAGCCAGTCGCCGTCACAAGCTCGATCTCGAGCTCGAAGGCGCGGTCGGCCAGCCCGCCATCACCCCCGACGGGATTCACGTCACGCTCATGGGGAACGTCGACGTTCCGGAAGAGATCAATGTGGCCGTCCGGCACGGAGCCGAGGGCGTTGGCCTCTTACGGACCGAGTTCATGGTGACGGGCCGGGCGCACCTGCCGAGCGAGGACGAGCAGCTCGAGTATTTCCGCCGGGTTGCGGCCGCGTTCCAGGAACGGCCGGTCGTGATCCGGACCTACGACCTCGGCGGCGACAAGTTCCCCGCGGCGTTCGATGCTCCCGCCGAGGCGAACCCGATGCTCGGCTGGCGCTCGATACGCGTCTGTCTGGATCAGCCCGAGATCTTCCGGCCGCAGATCCGCGCGATCCTCCGCGTGGCCGCCGATCGAAAGATCCAGATGATGCTGCCGCTGGTCACCCGAGTCGATGAGGTCTCGCGAGTCGCGGAGATGGTGGCCGAAGAAGCCCATGATCTCGCGAAGGCAGGCGTGCGGGCGGCGCTCAGCGTGCCGATTGGTGTGATGGTCGAGACGCCTGCCGCGGTGGTGCTGGCGGATCGGTTGGCCGAAGTGAGCTCCTTCTTCAGCGTCGGCACCAACGATCTCACCCAGTACACGCTCGCGGTCGACCGGGGGAACGCGCACCTCGCGGACCGGTTCACTCAGCACGACCCGGCGCTTCTCCGGCAACTCGTGTACGTGCTCGCGGCAGGCAGCCATGCCGGGATTGGGGTGAGCGTCTGTGGTCAAATGGCGTCGGAACCGCTCTCGGCTGTGCTGCTCATCGGCATGGGTTACCGAACGCTCAGCGTGGGCCCTCCCGCCCTTCCACTGATGCGTTGGCTGGTACGGAAAGTGCCGCTCAAGGCGTGTCAGGACGCGGCGGCCAGCGCGCTCGAGGCGCGGACCGCGGACGACGTCACCGCCTGCCTCCGCGAGGCGGTCAGCGCGTACGTCGACCTTCGGTTGATCGACCCGAACGCTACGTTGCCCCGGCGCGGATCAGGGGCTAGTTTGCAGCCATAAGTCCAACCAGTACCGTCACTTTCACACTTTGTCCCGAGCGACCGAAATGGCATCGAGCAAGCGCCACGTGTTCACGTCCGAATCCGTCACCGAAGGCCACCCCGACAAGGTCGCCGACCAGATTTCGGATGCGGTGCTCGATGCGATCCTGAGCAAGGATGCCGCCGCGCGAGTCGCTTGCGAAACGCTGGTGACCACCGGCATGGCAGTCGTGGCGGGCGAGATCACAACGTCGACCTACGTCAACATCCCGGACATCGTTCGATCCACCGTCGAATCGATCGGCTATACCGATGCGTCGTACGGCTTCGACTGCCGGACCTGCGCCGTGCTCACGTCGATCGACCGGCAATCGCCGGACATCGCGCAGGGCGTCAACTCGAACAAGAAGAAGAGCCAGGGCGCCGGCGACCAGGGCATGATGTTTGGCTACGCGACCCGCGAGACCCGGGAGCGGATGCCGCTTCCCATCGTGCTGGCTCATCGCGTCGCGGAGCGGCTCGCGGCCGTCCGAAAGGGAAGCAGCGGGCTCGATGCGATCGAATGGCTCCGGCCGGACGGGAAGTCGCAAGTCTCGGTGGAGTACGAGGGGGACACGCCGGTCGCCGTGAGGACGGTCGTGCTCTCGACCCAGCATGCGGAGCGGTTCGGGGCTCGCGAGCTCAAGCACCGGACCATCCAGGATACGATGGTACGCGAAGTCATCCGCCCGGTCCTCGAGCAGCACGGGTTCGCGTCCCGGCGGGTTAATTTTCTCGTCAATCCGACCGGCCGGTTCGTCGTCGGAGGTCCCCACGGCGACGCCGGGCTCACCGGGCGCAAGATCATCGTCGACACCTACGGCGGGATGGCGCGCCACGGCGGCGGTGCCTTCAGCGGCAAGGATCCTTCCAAGGTCGATCGCTCAGCGGCGTACGCCGTCCGCTGGGTCGCGAAGAACATCGTCGAAGCCAAGCTCGCCGCGCGCTGCGAGGTCCAGGTTGCGTACGCGATCGGTGTCGCGGAGCCGGTCTCGGTCATGGTGCAGACTTTTGGAACGGGCATCGTCCCCGACAATAGGCTCGAGGCGGCGGTGCGCGAGGTCTTCGATCTGACGCCGGCCGGGATCATTAAAGCGCTCCGGCTCCGCCGCCCGATCTACGGTCCCACGGCCGCCTACGGCCACTTCGGCCGCCGGCCCAAGACGGTCAAGGTGGACGGTCGCAAGGTTGACCTGTTTCCGTGGGAGGAAACCACGAAGGTTCGCGATCTGCTGAGCGCGCTCAAAGTCTGAACCGTCGCAGTGGAGGGTACTCGAATGGTCAGGATGACTGTCATTCAAGTAGGGTTTGACCGCTCCACCAACACTCCGGTGGTCATGCTCCGCGAGGACGGCGGCGAGCGCGAGCTGCCGATCTGGATCGGCGCCCCCGAGGCCAACGCGATCGCCATGGAGCTCAAGGGCGAGACGCCCGCCCGGCCGATGACGCACGACTTGCTCAAGCAGGTGCTGCTCGGGTTAGGCGGCGAGCTCCGGCGGGTCACGATCACCGGCCTTCGGGAGACCACGTACCTCGCCGAGCTGCTGATCTATCGGGGCGATCAGATCTTCGAAGTGGACTCCCGGCCCTCCGACAGCATTGCGCTCGCGCTCCGGACGCAGGCGCCGATCTTCGCCAACGAGGAATTGCTCGACCGCAACGGCACCAGTACCGAGCCGCCTCCGGACGCAACGCCCGATAACGATCCTGAAGCGTTGCGGCGGTTCCTCGCCAGACTCGATCCTCAGGACCTAGGGAAGTTCCAGCCGTAGTGACGGCATCCGGGCTTTGGTTGTCGATTGCCGCGACCCTCGTCGTAACCCCGCTCTACGCCCAGCAGCAGGTCACTCACACGTCCGGCGCGGTCGTGCGGCCCGTCGGCGTGGACACCGTCCCAGTTCCGAGCGTGATGGTGACGTTGCACAGGGTCGGTCGCACCGTTCAGGGGCCGATCGACTCGATCCGAGCCGACTCGCGCGGCCGCTTCTCGTTCGCGTTCCCCAACGATACGACGGCAAACTTCCTGCTGAGTGCTCGCTACGCGGACATCGCCTACTTCTCGACGCCGATCTCATCCAACAAGCAGGTCCCGGATACGGGGCTCAAGCTCGTCGTGTACGACACATCCAGCGCCGCCGGCGTCACAGCTCGGAGCCGGACGCTTGTGGTGAGCCTCCCGGATGTGGCGGGCCGGCGGACGGTCGTCGATTGGATCGTGCTCGACAATCGCGGGACGGTGACCCGGATCGCACCGGTGGGCGGAGCAACTTGGAGCGCGCCACTCCCGAGCGGTGCGAGCAAACCCGAGGTGGGCGATGCACGGCTGACCCAGTTTTCGCCGGAGGCGGTACGGTTCCGCGGCGACTCCGTGTTTCTGGATGCGCCGCTCTCGCCGGGCAAGAAGGAGCTGTTCGTTCAATATCAGTTTGGCCCGGAGCGGCGCACCTTCTCGCTCGACCTCGCGGGAGTCGACTCGGTCGACGTTCTGCTCGAGGATCCCAAAGGGGAAGTGGAGAGCCCCGGCTGGATTGCGCGCGACTCGCAGCGAATTGAAGGCCGGTCGCTCCGGCGCTACTCGCACCCAGGCTCTCCGCCTCGGGAAGTCACGGTCCGATTCCCCGGCAGCCCGATCCCGCCGCGGCTCCTCCTGCCGTGGTTCGTCGCCGGGTTTGCCGTGATGGCGGCGGCGACATGGTGGTGGGCGGCCCGGCGCCGCCGTGCGCCGGTCGCTCGCCCGGCGGCGATGCCCTCCGCGGTCGAGCTGGCCGATCGGATCGCCGCGCTCGACTTGGCGCACGCGGGCACGCAAGCGGAGCTCGACGGGGAGCGGTGGGTGGCCTATCAGCGTGAACGTGCGGCGCTCAAATCGGCTCTCGACGCCGCCCTTGCTCCACTCCGCCGGGGCACCTAACTTCGCCCGGGGTTGGTGAAATCGCGATCGTGGCGCTCGGAAGCCGGTGCGAATCCGGTGCGGCCCCGCCACTGTAATTGGGGATCTCTTCTCCGCTCAACACGCCACTGGGTACCTGGGAAGGCGAGCGGCGAACCCACAAGCCAGGAGACCTCCACGATCGTGCTCCACACTCGGGCCCTCGGGGGAGGGACGGTGGACTTTCGATCGTTTCCGCGCCGGCTTCTCGTCGGGCTCGCCGCGTTCATCCTGATCTCGTGCTCCCGGCCGGCTCCGCCGATCGGGGGCATTGCGCTGGTCGACGACGGCGGCGATACCGTTAGGCTCGCGGCGCCGGCCGCCCGGATCGTCTCGCTGGTTCCCGCCACCACGGAATTGCTCTTCGCGCTCGGGGCCGGGCCGCAGGTTGTCGGCCGGACGACGTGGTGCGACTATCCGGCTGCCGCGCTCCAAGTGCCGAGCGTGGGGGCCGGGATCAATCCGAGCGTCGAAGCCGTGGTGGCCGCCCATCCCGATCTCATCGTCGTCTACCGTTCCGCCGCGAACCAGGCCGCGGTCGGCCGGTTCCGGGCTCTCGGTATCGCGACCATGGTGCTGGCCACCGACCGGCTCGTCGATTTCGACCGGGCCACCGCGCTGCTCGGCCGCGCGACCGGCCGGACCGCCCAGGCCGATTCGTTGACCCGCGCGCTAGCGGCCGCGCTCGAGCGGGTTTCGGTGCATCCGGCCGCGCCCCCGTCGGTCTTCATCCTCGCCTGGGAGCAGCCGGTGATGACGTTAGGCCGCGGGTCGTTCCTTTCGGAGATCTTGGGCCGCGCGGGCGCCCGGAACCTGTTCGAGGACCTCCCGCAATCCTCGGCGACGGTGAGCCTCGAGGCCGTCGTGGCCCGGCAGCCCGACTTCATTCTCGCCACGAGCGACCGCGACCCGCCGATCGCCGGTAAGCCGGAGTGGCAGAGCCTCGACGCGGTCCGGCACCGCCGGTTCCTCCGAGTGGCCGGCTCGGAGTTCAACCGGCCGAGCCCTCGAATGCCGGAGGCCGTCCGCCAGCTGCGCGAGGCGCTGGCCCGCGCCGGGACGGCGCCGCAATGATCGTCCTCGGCCTCGTGGTCGTGACGGTCGTCGCGGTGCTCATCGGCGTCGGGGTCGGGGCCGTGTCGTTCTCTCCGGGCTCGGTCGTCGCCGCGCTCCTCGATCCAAACCACCCTAACGCCGCCATCATCCGGCAGATCCGGCTCCCGCGGGTGGTCCTGGCCTGGGTCGTCGGCGGCGGGCTCGGCGTGTGCGGGGCGTCGCTCCAGGCGCTCGTCCGTAACCCGCTTGCGGAGCCCTACCTTCTGGGGATCTCGGGCGGCGCCGGCCTCGGCGCGGTCCTGGGCATCGCGCTCGGCTGGGCGTCGTTCGCGGTGCCGGCCGCGGCATTCGTCGGGGCGCTCGCGGCGATCGGTCTGGTGTACCGGCTGGCGGCCGTGAGCGGCCAACGGCTCGATCCGCGGGTGCTCGTCCTGGCGGGCGTAGTGGTGGGCGCGTTTTGCTCGGCCGTGATGACCGGCATCCTCACCCTCACGGGCGAGGCTCGGCTCCGCGACGCGTTTCTCTGGCTCCTGGGCGGCTTCAGCGCGGCATCCTGGCCGACCGTGGGCCTGTTCGCGGCGTATGCGGCCGGACCGCTCGCTGCGCTCTGGTACGTCGCGCGCCCGCTCGACCTCCTGACCCTGGGGGACGAGCCCGCCCAGGCGTTAGGCATTCCCGTCGAGCGGACCAAGCGGATCGCGTATGTCGCGGCGTCGCTGCTGGCGGCGGCGTCGGTCGCGGTCGCGGGCTTGATCGGCTTTGTCGGGCTGGTGACGCCGCACGCGCTCCGGAACCTGATCGGCCCGGCCCACCGGCGGCTCTTGCCCGCGGTGTTCGTTGCGAGCGGGTCGTTCCTCGTCCTCGCCGACGCGCTCGCCCGCACGGTCGTGCGGCCCACCGAGCTCCCGGTCGGCGTGATGACCGCGGCGGTCGGCGTGCCGATCTTCGCGCTCCTGCTCCGGCGCATGATCCGATGAAGCTCACCGTTCGCGATCTCGCGGTATCGTATCCGCCGCCGGCCGACTTCGCCCTGGAGGACGTCAGCCTCTCCGTCGAAGCCGGGCGCATGGTCGCGGTGCTCGGCCCGAACGGGAGCGGGAAGACCACGCTGGTCCGGGCCCTGCTCGGCCTCGTCCCGATTCGGAGCGGTGCGATCGAGCTCGACGGACGCCCGATCGACACCTGGAAGCCGGCGGAGCGGGCCCGGAGAATCGGCGTGCTGCCGCAGCGCGAAGAGACGGCCGTGGGGTGGCGGGTGCACGAAATCGTGATGTTCGGACGCTATGCGACGCTTTCTCCGTTCGCGGCTCCAGCCGGCGCCGACCATGCCATCGTCGAGGAGGCGATGCGACGCTGTGACGTGACCGACCTTCGGTCGCGCAAGGTAGACACCCTGTCGGGAGGCGAGTGGCAGCGCGTCCGCCTGGCTCGGGCGCTGGCCCAGGAGCCGGACATCCTGCTGCTCGACGAGCCCGGCACGGCGCTCGACCTCCGCCACGAAATGGAGATCTTCGAGCTGCTTCGAACGTTGGTGGACGAGGGCCTCGCGGCCCTGGTCATCACCCACCACGTCAATCTGGCGGCGCGGCTCGCCGACGAGCTGGTGATCGTCAGTAAGGGGCGGGTGGCACGTCGAGGGTCACCAGCCGACGTCATGGAGGCAGTCGCGTTGAGCGACGTATTCGACTGGCCCGTGACCGTCGAGCACCTGGCTGACGGCGCACCACAACTGATCCCCGAACGACGACGCGGCCGCGAGTTGCCGCTGGAAACCAAGCCGGACTACCTTCCTGAGTGATGGTGCTGGAACGTCTTTCGCGTCTGGGGCTGCCGGTTGCCGGGGCCTTTCTCGCCGCCTGCGCGGCGACCACGGCGCCCACGCCGCCGCCTCGAGAAACGCTGCTGATTCTGAACGGCGGCGAGAACTCTCTCAGCCTGATCCCAACCGACTCGGTGACCAACGGCATCAAGGTGCCCCTCGGCGCCCTGTCCGCACCGGCCCAGGACGTGGCGGCTCGCCGCGGAATCGCCCTCGTTGCGGGCGGCGCCGCGGACCAGTTGCTGGTCGTGGATCTGCAGGCTCGCACGGTCCTCCGGTCGATCGCGCTGACCCGGGGATCGGGCGCCTCCAGCGTGACGATCGTAACGGACGAGATCGCCTACGTCACCAATCCGTCGCTCAATACCGTGACGCGGGTCAACTATGTAAACGGGGACACGGCGAGCGTGGCGGTGGGACAGACGCCGAGCGCGTCGGTGCTCGCCCGAGGACGGCTGTTTGTGGTGAACGCGAACCTGGGTCCGTGCGAAGGGAGCGCCCCGGGACCGTGCCCGATCGGCGCCAGTTGGATCACCGTGATCGATCCGGGCACGAATCAGCACGCGACCGGGCGCGACTCCATCGGCCTTCCGGGCCCCGGCAACGCGACCGCCGCGGACATCGGACCTGACGGCCTCATCTACATCGTCAACACCGGCGCCGGCACCGACAGCGTGCCGGGCCGGCTCTCGATCGTGGATCCGGTGCAGCGCCAGGAGGTCGGAAACTTCTCAGGCTTTGGCCCGGTTCCCGGCCACCTCGCAACCGACGGGCAGGAACGGCTGTTCGTGACCTCGGTGCGCGACGGCCTCATGGAATTCAACGTGCGGACGCGGCGGGTCGTCCGGGGCGCGGGCAACGGCATTCTGATCCAGGACAACGTGGCCGCGGCGGTGAGCGCGTCCGGCGTCGTCTACGCGGTCGAGGCGCCCGGCTGCGCGGCGGGTACGTTAGGCAGGGTCCGGGTCCTCCGGAGCGATCTCACCCAGGCCCGCACGCTGTTCGTCGGCGTGTGCCCAACGGCCGCGGCCATCGTGGACGTGCCGGTCTTCGTGCCCCCATCGCAGTGACGGCAGGGGCGGGCGGCCGAGCTTCGCGGCCTTCCGTCCTCTGGTATCTTTGCCGTCATGCCGGCCATCGAAACCAACGCGATCATCCTCTCGACGCTCCGCTACGGCGAGACGTCCAAGATCGCCCGCCTAGCCACCCGCGAGCACGGCGTCGTGAGCGCGATCGCGAAGGGAGCCCTCCGGCCGAAGAGCCGGTTCGGGACGGCGTTGCGTCTCTTGAGCGAGGGTCACGCCGGTCTCCTGCTCTCCCGCCACAGTGATCTCCACACCCTGATCAGCTTCGACGCCGTCAAGGTCCGCACCGGCATTGCCGATCAGGTGGAGCGGTATGCGATCGCGACGGCGCTCTCCGAGATGATGATCCGCTTCGCGCCGCAAGATCCTCACCCGGCGAGCTACGATTTTCTTCGCGACGCGCTCGACTTGCTGGAAGTGGCGCCCGCCGAAGCCATCGACGTGATCGGGCTCCGCATCCTCTGGGGCATGGTGGACCGTCTCGGCTTTGCGCCGACGCTCGACCGGTGCGTCCGCGATGCACGCGTCGTCGACTCGGAGAGCGCGGTGCTCTTTTCGACAGTGGATGGAGGCGTGCTGTGCGCCTCCTGCGAGCAGGGCGCCGAAGGCCCCCGTCTCCTCGGCCGCGACCGGCGCGATCTCATCGAGCTGATCGAGGGTGGTGAGCTGCCCGTGCTCGATGCGAAGCACACGCTCGCGCACCGGCGGCTCCTCGACCGTTATGTCCGCCACCATCTCTCGGAATCCGCCCAGCTTCCGGCGCTCACGTTCTGGAGCACGCGGGCGGGAGCGGCATCGTGATCATCGGCACGGCGGGTCACATCGACCATGGGAAATCCGCGCTGGTCACCGCACTGACCGGCCGCCCGATGGACCGGCTCGTCGAAGAAAAGCGACGAGGCATCACGATCGAGCTCAACTTCGCGCCGCTCGAGTTTCCCGGCCTGCCGCCGGCCGGTATCGTCGACGTCCCGGGTCACGAGGATTTCATCCGGACGATGGTGGCCGGCGCCTCGGGCGTCGATCTGGTGCTGCTCGTGATCGATCTCGCCGAAGGACCCCGTCCCCAGACGTTTGAGCACCTGGCGATCGTCGAGCAGCTCCGGATTCCGAGCGGCATCCCGGTGTTCACCAAGGCGGACCTGGTGGACAGCGACTGGGCCGACCTCGTCGTCGCGGAGCTCGCCCCGCGGCTGGCGCAGTCGCCGGTCGCGTTCGGACCGCCCGCGGTCGTCTCCGCCCT
>JBDTOH010000112.1:0-12515 GCA_039933355.1 Gemmatimonadota bacterium
CCGATTCACGCGGGCGGAAGGAACCTGGCACATCATGGCCGCGGGGACGGTCCGGCTGGGAGGGAAGCCGGACGTCTCCCATATCGCTCTTCCCGATCCCAACCTGTACGCTGCCCTGATGTTCCGCCAATCGCTGGGTCAGGCCGGCATCGCGGTCCACGGAGGCACTCGCTCCACAACCGACTCGATGGCAACCCGCGACGCCCGGAATGGAATGCCGCTCGCGGAAGTCGATTCGCGCCCGCTCCGCGACTGGATTTTTCCGATTCTGAACACCAGCCAGAACTGGTATGCCGAGATGCTGCTGAAGCAGCTCGGTCGCACGTTCGGGACGAGCGGATCGTGGCAGGAAGGGCTCCGTGTGGAACGCCGGTTCCTGATCGACTCGGTCAAGGCCGACTCGAGCCAGTTTCAACTCCGGGACGGATCGGGTCTTTCGGCCCAGAACCTGGTCTCGCCGCTCACCTTCGCGCAGCTACTCCAGTTCGTCCGCGCGCACCCGCGTTATCCCGTGTTCGCCGCCGGGCTTCCCCAAAGCGGGGTCAGCGGGTCGCTCAAGAACCGATTCGTCAAGACCCCGCTCGAAGGACGGGTCCGCGCGAAGACCGGGTCGATCAGTGCGGTGAACACGCTGTCGGGGTATCTCGAGAGCGTGGGCGACTCGACCGACCTCCTCCCCGGGCATGGCCCGCTCCGCATCTTCAGCATCCAGGCGAACCACCACCTGCTCGGCGGGCGCTCGATGATCCAGGCGATCGACAGCGTCGTGGTGGAGATCGGGAAAGGCGTTAGGGGGCCGTCCTGCCGCGTCAGGTGTCCTGCTGTCCCTTGAACATAGCGAGCTCGGAGCTGTGACCCGGGTTCACCTTCATCTTCGGGTTGATGTAGTGGACGGCGTTGTTGACGGCGGTGCAGGCTTCGGCAACGCCGGTGGCGATCAGCTTGAGCTTACCCGGGTACGTGACGATGTCGCCGGCGGCATAGATGCCGGGGACGTTGGTCGCCATCACGCGGTCCACCACGAGGTCGGCCTTTTCGTTATCGAGCCCCCACTCGGCGATGGCACCGAGATGGGAGTGGAAGCCTAACAGCGGGATCACGGCGTCGAGCGCGAGGGTCTCTTCTTCTTTGGTCTTGTTTTGGAGGAGGGTAACCCGCTCGATCCTCCCGTCGCCGTGAATCTCCTTCACCTCCCAGAACGTGCGCACGTCGCATCGCCCTTCCGCGCCGAGCAGCAACACCTGTTTGACCGTCGCCGCGTGGGCTCGGAAGCCGTCCCGGCGGTGAATCAGCATCACGGACTTCGCGACGCCTTGGAGGTTGACCGCCCAATCGAACGCGGAGTCTCCGCCGCCGACCAGGAGCACGCGCTGACCCGCAAACGCCTTGGGGTCGAGCACCTTGTGGTAGAGCCCCTTCCCTTCCCACCGGTCCACGTCGTCGATCGGCAGCTTCCGCGGCTCGAAAGCGCCGATGCCCGCCGCGATCAGGATGGTCTTGGTGGGATACGTGTCCTTGTCGGTTTCGAGCACGAAGTGCCCGATCCCGCCCTCCTCCTCCACCCGGCTCAACCCGGTCACGACCTCGTCGAGCCGAATCTCAGCGCCGAACTGGAGCGCCTGCTCCCCCATCCCCGCCGCCAGATCCTTCGAGAGCACCTTGGGAAAGCCGGCGACGTCGAAGATGTATTTCTCGGGGTAGAGGGCCGTGAGCTGTCCACCTAACGTCGGGAGCGCGTCGATGATCCGGCACGAGGCGCCCCGCATGCCGGCATAGAACGCGCCGAAGAGACCGGTCGGTCCCGCGCCGATGATGGTAATGTCTGTGAGATTGGGCATGGAGGGGGAATATAGCCGGGGACACGGGACCGGGGACCCGGGACACGGGCAGCGGAAAATCGGAAATTGGAAATCGGAAATCGGAAGTCGGAACGGAGGCTAGTTCCCGGTGCCCGCCCCCGATCCCCTGTCCTCACTGCTATAATTGGGCCGTGAAGATCTATACCCGAACCGGCGATCAAGGCACCACCGGCCTCTTCGGAGGCGGGAGGGTGTCGAAGGATGATGCTCGAGTCGCGTCATACGGCGATGTCGACGAGCTCAACAGCACGCTGGGGTTGGTGAGGGCGACAGAGCCGCGCGAGTTCTTCGACCCGCTGCTCGAACGAATTCAGCGCGATCTCTTCGCCATCGGCGGCCATCTCGCGACGCCCGACCCCGAGAAGGTCAGAGCGGCTCTCGAGAAGGCGACGCTTTCCGGTGAGAGCATCGCCGAGTTCGAGGCGGCGATCGATGCCGCCGACCTCGAGCTGCCGCCGCTCCGGGCGTTTGTCCTTCCGGGTGGAACGGAGAAAGCTGCTACGCTCCACATCGCCCGGACTGTTTGCCGGCGGGCAGAGCGAAGCGTCGTGTCGCTGGCCCGCACGAGTGTGGTACCGGATCTGTTCCTCGTATACCTGAATCGCCTGTCCGACCTTCTTTTCACGCTGGCTCGACTCGCCAATCACCGGGACGGCCGGGGCGACGTCACCTGGTGACGCCCGGATCCCAGCCGATCCGGGTCCGTCACCGGGGCGGAAGCTATCCAGTGATGGTCGGGCCGGGTCTGTTCGGTTCCCTCACCACCGAGCTCTCGCGGCTCGCCGCGGGCCGCCGCATCGCCGTCATCACGGATAAGAACGTCGCTCGAGCCGTGCCGCTCGATCTCCGGAGTGAGAAGCTGGTCGTGGCGCCCGGTGAAGGCTCGAAGTCGCGGGTCCGGTGGGCGACGCTCACGAATCGGTTGGTGGCGCTCGGGTTCGGCCGGGACAGCATGATCGTGGCTGTGGGAGGCGGCGTCGTCGGGGATCTCGCCGGATTCGTGGCGGCGACCTACTTGAGAGGCATTCCCTACGTTCAGGTTCCAACGTCGCTGGTCGCCATGGTCGACTCCGCGGTCGGCGGCAAGACCGGCGTCAATACGCCGGCCGGGAAGAACCTGGTCGGCGCCTTTCACCCGCCGGTCGCGGTCTATGCCGACCCCAACGTTCTGACTGCCCTGCCCGGTCGATTCTTCCGAGAAGGCCTGGTCGAGGCCCTCAAACATGGGGTCGTCGCCGACCCGAGTTACTTCGAATGGATCGAGGCCAATGCGGACGCGCTCCGGGCACGCGATCCGGCGGCACTCACGACGCTGGTCCGCCGCAGCGTTCGAATCAAGGCGGCGATCGTCTCGCAGGACGAGCACGAGGCCGGGCGGCGAGCCATTCTCAACGCCGGCCACACCATCGGTCACGCGGTCGAGTCGGTGAGCCGGTTCCGAGTCCGGCATGGCTTGGCCGTGGCGATCGGACTGCTGCTGGAGACCGAAATGTCGGAGGCCCTCGGAATGGCGCCGGCCGGAACGGCGGCCCGGATCGAGGCGCTCTATCGGGCGCTCGACATCAAGCTTCGAATCCCGGAGGAGTTGCCATCGTGCCCGCTTCGCGCGGCGATCGGGCGGGACAAGAAGGCGGCGGCGGGAGTGACGCGATTCGCGCTGCCGGCCGGCATCGGTCGGGTCGCGAGGGATGGGGCGAGGTGGACGGTCGAAGTACCTGACGGGGCGGTCACTAGGGCGTTAGGCAGGCTCCGGGAGTTCAACCAAGAGCCGACCCAGGGGCGTTCTCCACGCGTTATCCACACGCGACGGTTGCCTTAAGCCTCACAGACCGAACGAGTTGTCCCGATCGATCCACGTTGTGCACATCGAGTTGTAGACCACCGCGGTGCAAAAACCCCCGGTCTGTGGCTTCCGTCACAGTGCGTCGTGCATAACGCTGCGTGCTTGACCGCGTTTTCTCGCCTCCCTAGATTGGCAGTGGGTCACAGCAACATTTCGTCGTGTTGGTGCGCCTCCTCCACATTTCGCTCAAACAACGCATTACCAACGGTCCACCCTACTCGCCCGTCTCGAGGTGCTATGCGCGCTGTCCGCGACCGTCGGCTCCGGACGCCTGTCGGCTCATCCCCAGGCAGCTCCTTCGACCAGTATCTGCTCGACATTCGCAAGTTGCCGATGATCACAGACCCAAAAGAGGAAGTCCGGCTGGCGAAGCGCGCGAAGAAGGGCGATCAGGACGCAATGGAGCGCCTCGTCACGGCGAACCTTCGCTTCGTGATCTCCTACGTCAAACGCTTTCAGGGACACGGCCTGGACCTCGCCGAGCTGGTGGCGATCGGCAACGAAGGGCTCCTCAAAGCCGTCCGCAAGTTCGACCCGGCGCACGGCGTCAAATTCATCAGCTACGCGGTTTGGTGGGTTCGCCAGTGCGTCTTGAAGGCCCTCGCCGAGCAGACCCGAACGGTCCGGATTCCCCTGAACCAGAACGCGGCATTGCTCAAGATGGCCAAGATCGAGGCTCTCCTGAGCCAGGAGCTCGGGCGCTCGCCGACCGATGAGGAGACCGCGCGGGTGCTCGACGAGAACGTCGATACGGTGCGCGCGTCCCGGTTGGTCTCCTCGGTCGAGATGTCCCTTGACGCACCGGTCGAGCGGCACGACTCGAGCGCGGCAACCTACGGCGAGCGGGTCCCGGGCGCGTCCGGGGGCGATATCGAAGAGATCGTCGACGCCGGTCTCCAGCGCGATTTCCTCTCGCAGCTGTTCATCCGGTACCTCACCCCTCGCGAGCAGCGAATTCTGTCGCTGTACTACGGTCTCGAAGAGGGATCCGAGGCCCTGACGCTCGAAGGAATCGGCGCCATGCTGGGCGTCACGCGGGAGCGGGTTCGGCAGATTCGGGAGCGTGCGTTCGAGAAGCTCAGGAATTCTCCCGAGGTGAAGTATTTGCAGCACGCGTTTGTGGCGGCATAGAGGGTAGGAAATCGGACGTCGGAAATCGGAAGGCGGCCGGCAGTCGGGGAGTGCCGGCCGAGGGTGCCGGGGTCGGGTGTAAACCCAGTCGCTTGTTCGCGCGTCCTATTCGCGCGCCCGACTTCCCATTGCCGACCTCCGATTTCCGAGCCCTCATTACCTTCCGTCATGGCCCCGCTCCCGCTCTTCCCGCTCGCTGTCGTCCTCTTCCCCGGCGCGCTCCTTCCGCTCCATATCTTTGAGCCTCGATATCAGCAGCTTCTGACCGATGTCGTCGAGGGCGATCATCGATTCGGGATTCTTCCGCCGGCCGGCGGGGGCGAAGGGGCCGAGGTCGGAACGATCGGCACCGTGGCGCGGGTTCGGGCGGTGCAGCCGCTCGAGGAGGGGCGGTCCAACGTGGTCGTGAGCGGCGAGTCACGCTTCCTACTCGAGGCGACCTCCCCGAGCGCAAAGCCCTATCTGATCGGCGACATCGCGGCGCTCGAAGACCAGTCGGATACGTTGATCCTGCCTCAGCACCAGATGGCCGCGCTCATCGCCCTCGCGCAGCGTTATGCGGATGCGCTCGGCCGCCTGAATGATTCCGAGCGGGACACGGAATTCTCGCCGGACCTCGGCCGGTTCACGTTCCAGGTCGCGGCGCTGCTCGACTGGGACTTCACCACGAAGCAGCATTTCCTCACCCTCCGCTCCGCGGCCGAGCGCGCGACCCGGCTGCTTCACGCGCTGCCGCGGCTGCTCGCGGTCGCGGAAGAGCGCGCTGGAGTTCACACTCGCGCCACGACCAACGGCAAAGGGCTCGGGCACGGCGGGGAGACCTCGCTCTCGTGATCGACGGAATCCGCGAGGAGCTGGGCAAGATCGTCGGTCCGAAATGGGTGCGTTTCCGTGAAGCCGAGCGCCGCACCTATCAGGCGGACGGGCTCCCTACCCACGAGTCGGTGCCGATGATTGCCGCCCTTCCCGGGACCAAACAGGAAGTGGTGCGGATCATCCGGCTCCTCCACGAGCGAAAGATTCCATGGGTGGCACGCGGCGCAGGGACCGGCCTTTCCGGCGGTGCGCTCGCCAACACCGACGCGGTGCTGATCCCTCTCACGCGGATGAATCGGATTCTGGTGGTCGACGCGGTCCGCCGGCGGGCGACCGTCGAGCCGGGCGTCGTCAACGCCAAGCTGAGCGAGGCCGCTTTGCCGCACGGACTTCACTACGCTCCCGATCCGTCCAGTCAGGCAGCCTGCACCATCGGCGGAAACGTGGCCGAGAACGCGGGCGGGCCTCATTGCCTCAAGTACGGCGTCACCACCAACCACGTCACCGAGCTCGAGGTCGTTTGGCCCGATGGAACGGTGGCCCGGCTGGGAAGCCCCCACGGCGACCCATGGGGACCCGACCTAGTCGGGCTGTTCGTGGGCTCGGAGGGAATGTTCGGGATCGCGCTCGAGATCACTGTCAAGCTCGAGCCCGTGCCCACCGAGATCCGGACGCTGCTGGCCGATTTTGTGACGGTTCGGGCCGCCACGGAGGCAGTGAGCGAGATCATCGCTTCAGGCATCGTGCCGGCGGCGCTCGAGCTGATGGATCAGGCGTGCATCAGGGCCGTCGAAGCCTCGATCTATGCGGCGGGCTATCCGACGGACGCCGGTGCGGTGCTCCTCGCCGAGCTGGATGGCTCCCCCGGGAGCGTCGAGGCGGAAGTCCTGCACGTCGAGGAGATTCTCCTCCGGCACCGAGCCCGATCGGTCCGTTCGGCCCGCACCGCAGTTGAACGCGCACGGCTGTGGCAGGGACGGAAGAAGGCGTTTGGCGCTATGGGGCGGATTGCGCCCGACCTGGTCGTCCAGGACGCCGTGGTTCCCCGGTCCGCCCTGCCGGATGTCCTCGACCGGATCACGGCGATCGGCACGAAGTACTCCCTCACGATCTGCAACGTGTTCCACGCGGGCGACGGCAATCTCCATCCCAACATCAGCTTCGACCGGCGCGATCCCGAGCTGGCCGGACGGGTGAATCGCGCCTGCACGGAAATCATGGAGGCTTGTGTCGAGGCGGGCGGCTCGATCACCGGTGAGCACGGGGTCGGCTCCGACAAGATCGACTACATGAAGCTGATCTTCGACTCGCCAACGCTCACCATGATGTGCGCCATCAAGAGCGTCTTCGACCCCGATCACCGGGCCAATCCCGGGAAGGTGGTTCCGACCCACTACTGCCGCGAGTGGCGCTCCGGAGCGATCCCATGAGCGAGGGCGTGCTCGAAAGCATTCGCCGGGTCCTCGGCGAGTCGGGGACGGAGCGCGACGCGAGCGGACTGCCGCGGGCGGTACCGGATTCGACCGAGGCCGTGGCCAGCGTCGTCGGGCTCGCCCACGAGAGAGCGTGGCGAATTCGGATCGAGGGGAGCGGCACCTGGATGCCCGCCGATGCGCCCGCCGATCTGGTCCTGTCGACTCGGGGGATGAACCAAGTGATCTCGGTCGAGCCCGCGGATCTCGTGGCAACCGTGGAGGCCGGCGCGACGATCGACACCCTCGCCCGGTCGTTGGCGGAGCGGGGTGCATGGCTCGCGATCGATCCTCCCGGTCGGCCCGAGCGCACGCTGGGTTCAGTGGTCGCGACCGCGACCAGCGGACCGCTCCGCGACCGGTTTGGTCCAATTCGGGACCACGTCCTCGGTTGCACCGTGGTCGCGGGAGATGGCAGGGTCATCCGAGCGGGCGGAACAGTGGTCAAGAACGTGGCCGGCTACGATGTCACCAAGCTCCAAGTCGGCGGATTCGGTGCCTTTGGCATAATCACCCAGCTCAACCTCCGGCTCCGGGCCGCGCCCGCGGCCGACGTGACCGTGGCCGCGTTCGGCGAGCGCGATCCCCTGACCCGCGCGGCCCGGGATCTCGCCCAGGCGAACCTCGAGCTCGCCGCGTGCGAGCTCCTCTCGCCGGCGGTTGCGGCGAACGCCTCCTGGGCGCTGGTTCTCCGGCTTGCCGGCACGGCTGCCGGAGTCGCGGCCGAGACCGAGCGAGTGCGCCAGACGACCGAGCTCGCGTGGGCCGAGGTGAGCGCCGAGGCCGCGGAGGGCTTTCGCCGAAACAGTGCCCGCGCCGCGTTAGGCGGGCCGGTCACGTTCCGTCTCGGCGTGCTGCCGTACGGGCTCGATGAGGTGCTCGACCTCCTGGCCGAGCGGGTGGACCTCGGCCTCGTCACGGCGGGACCGGCCCGGGGCGGACTGCGGTGGAGCGGGGTCGCGTCGCCGGCCGCGCTCCGCCATCTCCGAACGACGGTAGCCCAGCGGGAGATTCCGCTGACGATCGAGCGGGCGCCGTGGTCCATCCGCCACGAGCTCGGGCATTTCGGCGCCTATCGAGAGGGAATTGGGGTGATGACGTCACGGCTCCGGCAGACCTTCGATCCGGGCGGGAGGTTCCAGGTCGCGCTCGAAGGAACCGGCGGATCGCCGTGACCGTGGCGCGCGGCGGCTTCGAAGCGCTCGACGCCTGCGTGCATTGCGGCTTCTGCCTCCCCGCGTGCCCGACTTACTTGACGACGGGCGACGAAGCCGACAGTCCCCGAGGCCGGATCGTGCTCATGCGGGCACTCGAACGCGGCGAGATCGCGCCGACCGACCCGGCCCTGCTCGAGCACATCGACGCGTGTCTCGGCTGCCGGGGCTGTGAGCCGGCCTGCCCTTCAGGTGTCGGGTATGGTCGCGGTCTCGAGGCGGTGCGCGAGCGGTTGGTCCAGGTGAACGGTCTTCCGGCCCTCGGGAGGATCGTGTTAGGCGTGTTTCGCCGCTCCGTGCTGTGGCGACCGGCGCTCACGCTCGCGCGCTGGTTCAGGAACACGGGTCTCCCGGCGCGTTTCGCCGGAGCAGGGCGGGTCCAGTTCGGCCTCGGCATGATTGCTTCGACGGTCGGGCGCGGAGCCATGGCGCGGAAACGCTCGGTCAGCGAGCCTCCGCCGGGACGAGGGACCGTGGCGCTGTTCCGCGGCTGCGTGATGGACACGCTCTTCGACCACGTGAACGACGCGACCGCCCGAGTGCTCCGCGCGAACGGTTATCGAGTGGTGCAGGTGCGAGGCCAGGGATGTTGCGGCGCGCTCCACGAGCACGCCGGCGACGGTCCCGCGGCGCGAGCGCTTGCCGCGCGGAACGTCGCCGCGTTCGGGGACCCGGCCGACTACATCGTGGTCAACAGCGCCGGCTGTGGCGCTCTCCTCAAGGATTACGGTCACCTCCTCGGCACCGGCGCGGCAGCGGCGTTCGGCTCAAAGGTTCGCGACGTGACCGAGCTGCTCGCCGCGGCCGGTCCTGTCCGCGGCGCGCCGATCGACCTCGATGTCTGCTATGACGCCCCATGTCATTTGCAGCACGCCCAGCGAATTCACGCCGAGCCTCTGCAAATGCTGGCCGCTGTCCCGGACCTCAACGTCCGGCTCCTTCCCGGATCGGATCGATGCTGCGGCAGCGCCGGGATCTACGGAGTGTTGCACCCCGAAATGGCCGGCGCAGTCTTAGCCGACAAGATCGCCACCATCCGCGAGGCCACCCCGCGCCCCGACGTCATCGTAACGGGAAACCCGGGTTGCCTGATGCAAATCGGCGCCGGCCTCCGCGCCGCGGGGCTACCAATCCGGGTGATGCATCCGGTCGAGCTGATCGATTGGTCGTACGAGGTCGCTGGGAAATACGGTGACCGGGACCTGCCGCGCCGCAACGAAGTCGGCGCTGAATAACGAGCCTGGCCGGTAAGGTCGTTCCCGGTCCCCCATCCCTGGTCCCGGTCCCCGCCCCTCCCCCTTGCCCCCTGCCCTGCACCACTCAACCTTCCCTCCATGCAGAACCGCGGCATCCTGTTCGACTTCGATGGGGTCATCGTCAATAGTGAGGAACACCATCGACTCGCGCTCACCGCGATGCTGGACGACTACGGGATCGCCCTGGGCCGAGCGGCGTATTATCGCGATTTTCTAGGGCTCGAGGACAGGGAGTGCGTGCGACAGGCGTTCGCCGGCGCCGGCCGCGCGGTCGACACGCCGGACCTGGCCCGCGCGATCGCGACCAAGATCGTGCATTACGAGCGCGCCCTCGGTAGCGAGGTGGCGCTGGTCCCGGGCGCTGCCGACTTCATTCAATCCGCGAGCAATGCGGGAGTGCGGTGCGGTCTCGTATCGGGCGCGAGGCGTCGGGAGATCGACGTCGTGCTCGCCCGCACCAATCTGGCGAGCTGCTTCCAGGTCGTCGTCGCCGCCGAAGACGTGACGCAGTGCAAGCCGAGCCCGGAGGGTTACGGGATGGGGCTTCGTGGACTCGGGCTCACGGCTGAACGGTGCGTGGCGATCGAGGATTCCTTTCCGGGATTCCGCGCGGCCCGGGGAGCCCGCCTGTCGTGCCTGATGCTGACCACTTCACACCCGGCCTCCGAGCTTCACGAGGCCGAGCTGGTCTGGGACAGCTTCGCAGGTCACGCAATAGCGGATCTGCCTTGGGCGCCGGAGACCGCGGGGCAGGTGAAATGATCACCATAGCACTGACTCCGAATCGCCTCGCCGCTCTCAGGAGCGGGTCGGTGATCGTTCCTGACCAGCCGGCAGTCTTCGAAATCGCGGGGCCGGGCGCCCTCACCTGTATGCAGGGCCTCCTGACGAACGACTTGGCGGCCTCGGGCGATCGCAGCGTCGTCTACGGCGCGCTGCTGACGCCAAAGGGCATGATCATCGTCGATGCGTGGGTGCTCCGACTCGGGGATCGGTTTGTGATGATCGCAGACCGCGCCGGTCGGGCGGCCACCAGCGAATTGTTCAAGCGCTCGCTCCCGCCGCGGCTCGCGCTGGTCACCGATCGAACCGAGGCGTGGGAGGTGCTCTGGCTGATCGGCCCAAAGACCGAGGCGGTTGCGAAGGCGGCCGGCGTTTTGGGCCACCTTGCGCCCGGCGCCGTCACGGAAGACGAGGTGCTCGTCGCTCGGCCAAAACAGGCGCTGGCGCCATTCCAGCTCCTGGTGTTGGCGGAGCCGGGCGGGCTCGCACCAATTGCGGAACGTCTCGTGAAGGCGGGCGGGACCATTGGAACGCGAGACGATCTCTACGCGAGCCGGGTGCTGGTGGGCTGGCCCTCGCTGGGACGCGAGATCGACGAGCGAACGTTGCCGCAAGAAGCGCGGTTCGAAGAGATCGAGGGGGTCTCTTACACCAAGGGCTGCTATACCGGCCAAGAAACGGTGGCGCGGGTCCATTTCCGCGGCCATCCCAATCGTTTGCTCCGGGGCCTTACCATACTGGGGGCAGGACCTCAGCCCGACGGCCCGATCCAAGCGGGGGGCCGCGACGTGGGCTTCATTCGGTCGGCCATCTCCCTGCCCGACCGGGTCCTCGCCCTTTCCGCGATCCGGCGTGAGGTAGCGCCAGGCGACCAAGTCATGGTCGGGGACCGTTCCGCCACGGTCGTTGCGCTTCCGTTCGACGGGGCCGCCTGAGCACCAAATAATGAAAAGGCCCCGAGCTCGTGCGAGATCGGGGCCCCATTCGAAACAAAGTTGGACGAGATTAGTGCTTGACCGTGTCCGTCTTCGTGCTGTCCATCTTCATCGAATCCATCGGGGCGGGCATCGGAGCCGGCGCGGCGGCCGCAGCCGTGTCGGCGGCCGGAGTCTCCGCCTTCTTCTCCCCGCAGGCCGCGAGGGTCACCACGGCGGCAACAAACATGAACTTCTTCATTGGTGCTCCTTCATTGGCTTAAGTAATCGAGTTGTTACCGACCGGAGGGCCTGCTGGGCGCTCTTCGCGCCTCAATTCCAGCGGGTCAAGATAGCGGTGGTGGCTGGCTTGTCAAGTACTGGCATAGACTTACGCCACTTAGATCAACCTCAGCCGCCGGAAACTCGGGCGACCTCCCGGACCCCGGAGCGTCTCCAAACGTGGGGCTCCCTGACAGGATTCCGGCCGGGGCGCGTTGGTTCAAAGAGCCGGTTACATTCACGAGGAATCGAAAAAAGCCTCGCCCTTCCACGCAGAATCCGACTTATCAATGGCGCAATACCCTCAAACTTTTGGTGAGCTGAAATCCAGCCGCTGGGCGACGCCGGAGCTTCGCAGTCGCTCAGTGAGGGACGAGCTCAGAACCAACTTGCTCGCCGCGCTCGAGGCGGGCGACGAGCTTTTTCCCGGGATTCACGGCTACGACGACACCATCGTTCCGCAAATCGTCAACGCGCTCCTGGCTAAGCAGGACTTCATCCTGCTGGGCCTGCGAGGCCAGGCGAAAAGCAGGATTCTGCGCGGCTTGGTTCGGTTTCTCGACGAGGTCATCCCGATCATCAGCGGAAGCGAGGTGAACGACGATCCCTTTGCCCCGTTGTCGAAGTTCGGCCGGGAGCAGCTGACCGCGCTCGGGGACACCATGCCGATCGGTTGGCTGACCCGGGACGAGCGCTACGTCGAGAAGCTCGCCACGCCCGACGTGACCGTGGCCGATCTGATCGGCGACCTCGACCCGATCAAAGCTGCCCGCGGCGGCCACCTCTTGAGCGACGAGCTCACGATGTACTTCGGACTGCTGCCGCGGGCCAACCGCGGGATCTTCGCGCTCAACGAGCTGCCCGACCTGAGCGGGAAGATCCAGGTCGGCCTCTTCAACATCATGCAGGAAGGCGATGTCCAGATCAAAGGGTACCCGGTTCGCC
>JBDTOH010000113.1:0-12477 GCA_039933355.1 Gemmatimonadota bacterium
CTCGGCTACGACGCGCAGCCCCGCTTCAGTCCCGACGGAACCAGAATCGTCTTCGTCTCGGATCGGAGCGGCACCGACAACCTCTGGGTGATGTCGGCGGATGGCCGCGATACGACGCAGGTCACCAAGGATCGGACTCCCGCCAACACGCACTATGTCTCACCGGAATGGACGCCGGACGGGAAGAGCATCGTCGCCACCAAGGAACCGGATTCCGGTACACCCGGGAAGCTCTGGCTCTTCGATCCCGCCGGCGGCACGGGCCTCGAGCTCGTCCACGATCCGGTGGGAAACCGAATGCTCGGCGCGGCGTTCGGGCCCGATCCGCGCTATGTCTGGTACGCGACCCGCGCGGGCGCGTTCGAGTACAACGCGATCTTTCCGCTCTGGCAGGTGGCGGTCTACGATCGATCGAGCGGGACTCGGACGGTGATGACGGGGCGATACGGCTCCGGCTTCCGGCCCGCGCTCTCGCCCGACGGCAAGTGGCTCACCTACGGAACCCGGCAGGGTCCTAACACGGGCCTGGTTCTCCGAGACCTGGCGACCGGCACCGAGCGGTGGCTCGCGTACCCGATCCAGCGCGATGAGCAGGAGTCGTCCTCACCGCTCGATCTCTTGCCGGGCTACAGCTTCACGCCCGACTCGCGCGCGCTCGTAATGAGCTACGGCGGCGAGATCTGGCGGGTGCCGGTCGATGGGACGAAGCCCTCCCGGATCCCGTTCCAGGTGGACGAGCAGGTGGAGATGGGCCCCGAGGTCCGGTTTGTGTATCGAGTGGACACCAGCGCTACGCTGGTGGCCAAGCAGGTCCGCGACGCAGTGCCCTCGCCGGACGGTAAGCGGCTCGCCTTCACCGCGCTCGACAAGGTATGGGTGATGGACGTCCCGGGCGGAACGCCTCGCCGAGTGTCGAACCTGACGGTCCACGAACACCAGCCGGCATGGTCGCCGGACGGAGCGAGCCTCGCGTTCGTCACCTGGTCCGATCGCGAGGGCGGCCATGTCTACCGGGTGTCTGTCGGCTCGGCGGCCCAGACCCCGACCCGCCTAACGTCCGCCGCCGCCCGCTACTCGCAGCCGGTCTGGTCCCCCGACGGCGGGCGGATCGTGGCGGTGCGGGCCGCGAGCCGTGACATGCAAGAGACGCTGGAGCGCTTCAGCGGCGGCTTCGGAGCGGAGTTCGTGTGGGTTCCGGCGGCGGGCGGAGCGGTGAGCGTGATCGCGCCGACGGGCGGTCGCGGGGCGCCTCATTTCACCCGCGATCCGGCCCGGATATTCGCCTACAGCCTCGCCGATGGGCTCGTGTCGATGCGGTGGGATGGCACCGACATCAAGGCTCACGTGAAAGTGACTGGGCCTTCGCTTCCAGGCGCCGGCACGCCGCCGTCCGCGGCGCTGGTGCTCATGGCGCCCGTCGGCGATCAGGCGCTCGCCCAAGTCGGGACCGATCTCTATACGGTGACGGTTCCGTTCGTCGGCGGGGTCACGCCCACGGTCTCGGTCGCCGATCCCGCGACCGCAGCCTTTCCGGTGCGGCGCCTAACGGACATCGGCGGCGAGTTTCCGGCCTGGAGCAGCGATGGTCGCCAAGTCCACTGGTCGATCGGCAACGCTCACCTGGTCTATGATCTCGATCGGGCCAAGGTGGTCGAAGACAGCTTGAAGCGCGCCAAGCCGGACAGCACCGCGGGGCCGGATTCAGCCAAGAGAGGCTATCGGCCGGCGGAATACCGGATCCGGGTGACCGGCGTCCGCGATGAGCCCAAGGGCGCCACCCTGTTCCGCGGCGGCCGGGTCGTCAGCATGAAGGGAAAAGAGATCATCGAGAACGCTGATCTCCTCGTCATCGACAATCGGATCGCCGCGCTTGGCGCCCGCGGGTCGGTGACGGTCCCCGCCGGGGCCAAAGTGTTCGACGTCACCGGTCAGACCATCGTGCCCGGCTTCATCGATGCCCACGCGCACTATCGGGTCTCGCCCGGCATTCACTTCGACCAGCCCTGGGCGTATCTGGCGAACTTGGCTTTCGGTGTGACGACGAGCCGGGATCCGCAAACCGGCACGACCGACGTCCTCGCCTACGGCGACCTGGTCGAGACCGGCCAGATGATCGGACCGCGGATCTATTCAACCGGCCCCGGAGTCTTCTCCGGCGAGATGATCAAGAGCCTCGACCAGGCCCGCGACGTGCTCAAGCGCTACAGCGAGTACTTCACGACCAACACGATCAAGATGTACATGAGCGGGAACCGCCAGCAGCGGCAGTGGATCATTATGGCCGCGAAGGAGCTTGGCCTCATGCCGACGACCGAGGGCGGCATCGATTTCAAGCTCAACATGACCCACGCGCTCGACGGGTATCCGGGGATCGAGCACACGATCCCGATCTATCCGATGTTCAACGACGTCGTCGATCTGTTCGTACGCAGTGGAGTCGCAAATACCCCCACTCTGATCGTGTCGTACGGCGGCCCCTGGGCCGAAAACTACTATTACGCGACGGAAACGGTTCACGACAACCCGAAGATGCAGCGGTTTCTGCCCGACGCGGAGCTCGACGCCCGGTCGCGGCGGCGCGGACAGGGAGCGAGCCCGGGGCCGGGCGGCTGGTTTTCCGACGAGGAGCACATTTTTCGCCGGCACGCGGAGTTCGCCAAGCACGTGATCGAGCAAGGGGGGCGGATCGGCATCGGAGGTCACGGGCAGCTTCAGGGACTCGCGTACCACTGGGAGATCTGGTCGGTTCAGTCGGGCGGGATGTCGACCCATGACGCGCTCCGCGCCGCGACGATCCTCGGCGCCGAGGCGATTGGGATGAGCGCCGACCTGGGGTCAATCGAGACGGGAAAGCTCGCCGACCTGGTCGTGCTCGAGAAGAGCCCGCTCGAGAACATCCGAAACACAACGACCATCCGCTACGTGATGAAGAATGGCAGGCTCTACGATGGAAATACGCTGGACGAGCTGTGGCCAACTCCGCGGGCGTTGCCGGAGCCGGTCTGGCGCAACAGCAGTCCGGCGGTGAGCTCGGGAATCAGGTAGCGCAGCAGTGGTCGGACCACCACCTCGCCGCGAGCGCGGCGCGGACGACATTCGCATGGAGTAGTCAATGAAACGTTTGGTGTTCTTTCTCGCAGCAGCCGCCGCGCCGTTAGCCGCACAGCAGCCGGGCGGCCCCAAGAAGCCCGACCTTCCGCTCGTCCCCGGGCGCACGGCAGAGTTCACGACCGGCAAGGGGACCTGGATGTCGCTCGACGTGAGCCCCGACGGGCAGACGATCGTGTTCGATCTCGTCGGGGACCTCTACACCCTGCCGATCGGCGGCGGCAAGGCGACCCGCCTGACTCACGGCCAAGCCTACGACGCTCAGCCGCGATACAGCCCGGACGGCAAGCGAATCGTCTTCGTCTCCGACCGGAGCGGCGGCGATAACGTCTGGATCCTGTCCGCCGACGGCAAAGACACCGTTCAGGTGACCAAGGGGAACGACAACCTGTACATGTCGCCCGAGTGGACTCCGGACGGGCAATACGTCGTGGCCTCGAAGTCGGGCGGGTTAGGCGGGCCGGCCAAGCTCTGGCTCTACAACGTGAACGGCGGCACCGGCGTGCAGCTGATCAAGGAGCCGGCCCAGCTCAAGACCGTGGGTGCGGCTTTCGGCCCCGACGGGCGCTACATCTGGTATTCGTTCCGCCAGGGCGACTGGTCCTATAACGCGATGTTCCCGCAGTATCAGCTCGCAGTCTACGACCGGGAGACCGGGACCAAGACCACCATGAGCGGACGCTACGGCTCGGCGTTCCGGCCCGCGCTCTCCCCCGACGGCAAGTGGCTCGCATACGGGTCGCGCCAGGAGACCGAGACCGGGCTCGTCCTTCGGGAGGTCGCGACCGGGAACGAGCGGTGGCTTGCCTATCCGGTCCAGCGGGACGACCAGGAGTCGCGCGCGTCGCTCGACGTGCTTCCCGGCTACTCGTTCATGCCGGACAGCCGGTCGATCGTGATCTCCTACGGCGGTGAGATCTGGCGCGTGCCGGTCGAAGGCAGCGCCGCGCAGAAGATCCCCTTCTCGGCCGACGTCAAGCTCGACATCGGTCCTGAGGTGAAGTTCGTCAACCGGGTGGATACCGCGGCAACGTTCAACGCCCATCAGATCCGCGACGCGGTGCCGTCACCCGACGGCTCCAAGCTCGCGTTCGCGGCGCTCGACCGGATCTATGTGATGGACTATCCGAGCGGCACCCCGATGCGCCTGACGAATCAGGAAATCGGTGAGCAGGAGCCGGCCTGGTCGCCGGACGGGAAGTCGGTCGCATTCGTCACCTGGTCCGACGCCGACGGCGGCCAGATCATGAAGGCCGTGGTCGTCCCCGGCGGTAAGAGCAAGCCGCTCGCGCTCACGGCCGCGTCGGCGAGCTATCGTGAGCTGGCCTTCTCGCCCGACGGCTCCAAGATCGTCGCGGTGCGCGGCGCGACCCGCGACCTTCAGCAGGTGAACAACACAGCCACCCTCGGACCGAGCAACGCCGCCGACTTCATCTGGGTTCCGGCGGGCGGCGGCCCGGTCACAATGATCACGCCGAGCGGCAATCGCGGTAACCCGCACTTCGGGTCGGATCCGAACCGGATCTACGCCTACAGCTTCGCGGATGGGCTCGTCTCGTTCCGGTGGGACGGCACGGACATCAAGTCGCATCTCAAGGTCACTGGACCGATGCTTCCGGGTGCGGGCGTCGATGGCGACACGCCGCTTTCTCCGGTCGGAGCCGACCTGCCCCAGCCGGGGCGGGTTACGCCGGAGAGACGCATCGATCCGGACCATCTCGAACAGCCGACCTGGCTCGATCGCACGGATCCGGGCGAGCAAGGCCCCCAGGCTCCGCCCGCCGGACTCATCCTGGTCTCGCCCAAGGGAGACCAGGCGCTGGCCCAAGTCGGGATGGATATGTATCTCGTGACGATCCCAATCGTCGGTGGGGCGACGCCGACGGTTTCGGTCGCGGCGCCGGATGCGGCGATCGTCCCAGTCAAGAAGCTCAACGAAATCGGCGGGCAATTCCCGGCCTGGAGCGCGGACGGCCGGAAGATTCACTGGTCGGTCGGCAACGCGCACCTCGTCTATGACCTCGATCGCGCCAAGGTGGTCGAAGACAGCCTCAAGGCCGCGGCGAAGCTCAAGCCCGACACGACGGCGGCGAAGCCGGACAGCACGAAGAAGGAGACGCCGGGCTACAAGCCGGTCGAAGTGAGGATCGCGGTCAGCGCGACTCGCGACAATCCGCAGGGCACGGCGGTGCTTCGCGGCGGCCGAGCGATCACGATGAAGGGGAAGGAGATCATCGAGAACGCGGATATCGTCGTCCGCAACAATCGGATCGTCGCGGTGGGCGCGCGCGGCTCGGTTCAAATCCCCGCGGGAGCGAAGGAGATCGACGTGTCCGGCAAGACGATCCTGCCCGGCTTCGTCGACCTGCACTATCACCCGCAATGGCTCGTGCCGGAGATCCACTCGAATCAGACCTGGCAGTACCTGATCACGCTGGCCTACGGGACGACCACGACCCGCGACCCGCAGACGGCGACGACCGACGTTCTCACCTATCAGGACAAGGTCGAGACCGGCGAGATGATCGGTCCCCGGATCTATCACACCGGCCCGGGTGTCTTTATCAGCGAGCAGATCAAGGATCTCGATCACGCCCGCCGGATCCTCAAGCGGTACGCGAGCTACTACGACGTCAAGACCCTCAAGATGTACATGACGGGCAACCGCCAGCAGCGCGAGTGGGTCATCATGGCGGCGAAGGAGGTGGGCATCATGCCGACTACGGAGGGGGGGCTCGACTACAAGCTCGAGATGACCCACGCAATGGACGGCTATCCGGGGATCGAGCACGCCCTGCCGATCCTGCCCAAGTACAACGACGTGACCGAGGTGTTCAAGGCGTCGCAGACGACGAACAGCCCCACCGTGATCGTCTCGTACGGCGGCCCCTTCGGCGAGAACTACTTCTACACCAACGAAAACCTCGCCGCCGACAAGAAGCTCGCGCACTTCACGCCCGAGCCCGAGCTCTCCTACAAGATCCGGAGGCGCGGTCTAGGCAACGGCCCCGGCCCCGGCGGCTGGTTCATGAAAGACGAGTACGTGATGGGCAAGCACGGGGCGTTCGTGAAGGAGCTGATCGAGAACGGCGCCCGCGCCGGGATCGGCAGTCACGGCCAGCTCCAGGGACTCGGCTTCCATTGGGAGATGTGGGGTATCTCGATGGGCGGGATCTCGAACCACGATCTCCTCCGCGTCGCCACGATCTACGGCGCCGAGGCGCTCGGGATGGACAAGGACATCGGAAGCCTCGAGGCCGGCAAGCTCGCCGACATCGTCGTTCTCGACGCCAACCCCCTCGAGAACATCCGCAACACGAACACCGTCCGCTACGTGATGAAGAACGGACGCCTCTACGAGGGCGAGACGCTCAACGAGATCTATCCGAGGCAGAGAGCGCTGCCGAAGCAGTTTTGGATGGGAGCGGGTGTGGTGCACACGGAGGCGGGGATCAGGTAGGGAGGGCCTAAGGGTTAGGGCTAAGGGCTAGGGGCTTAGGGCTTAGGGAGGTGGGAGCTGCCGGAGATTCCGGATGCTCCTACTTCTGAGCCTAAACCCTAAGCCCTTCCTATCGGTCCAACAGCCCGACCCAAAACCTATGATACGCTTCCTCCACGGAGGCTCGATCCGCCTCGCCGAGGAGTGCCAACTCGAGGCCGTCGAGGGTGGCCGTCAGGAGGCTCTCGTCGATGGCTTGGGCCGTCTCGCCGAGAGCTTTGGCGGCGAGAACGGCGAGCTGGCCGGAGTGGACACCATATCGGAGGCCTGCGGCGCGACGGAGCCGGTTATCGGACATCACGGAGATCCACGCCCCGAACCATCCCTCGTCCACATCGAGGATCAAGGCCGCCCAAAGCCGATCGATCGCGATCGCGCCAACTCGCCCGGCGAGCGCCGACATCCGCCTTGCCTGCCGGTACGAAGCGACCGTCTCGGCGCAGCGTATCAATAGGTCGTGCTTTGACTTGTAGTGGTAGTTGACGAGCCCTTTCGCGCACTTCGCCTTGTTGGCGACCTCGTCAACTGTCCAACCGTTCAGTCCGTAGTCGATGATCGTCTGAATCGAGGCGGTGAGGATGGTATCTCTCATCCATCCAGTTTATGACTGACTGAACGAGCAGTCAATATATTTGGCCGATATTGACCCCGACATCCTGGCGCACAGGTTGCACCGCAGACTTCACGGAGCGCGAAGGAACGGCTAGTATGTATGCCCTAGGGGCTAGGCTCCGCCGCCCTGTGAAACCATTTGGAACGTCGAATCGTAACCCATCTATGACGCTCAATCCCACTCCCCTGCCGTCGGTTTTCTCGCCCCTCGCTAAGACTCTTCTCGATGCCTTTAGCGAGGGGCTCGTCGTGTTCGACCAGCAGGGTAAGGTCATCTACGCAAACGAGCAGGCCCGGGCGCTGGAGTTTGATCTCTCGCTCCCCGCCAGTGAGCTGATGCCTCAATTGGCTGAGCTGGGCGGGCGGCTCCAGGCTCTGCGAGTGGGGTCGATCGATCTCGGCGAAGCGATGTTCCTTCCCGGTAGCGTCGGCCCCAAGACGCTGGCTGAGCGCGAGAAAGAGGCGATCGTGCGATCGCTCGATCAGCATACCTGGCGGCTTGCCGAGACGGCTAAGAGCTTGGGGATCAGCCGGACAACGTTGTGGCGCCGCCTCCGCGCCTACGGGCTTCATCGCGACGGCCGCAGCAAGTGGGCGCAGGCCTCGTAGTCGCGCCCTGGCCGCGGCCGCTCAGTCCCCAGTACCACCCCAGCACCCACCGGACCCGCCCGTCACTGATCGCGCAAGCGATCGCCCATCATCCGAGCCAGCACACCCCAGTCACTGATTACCGACCGACCTCGGGCTTCGGTAAGTAAGGGCTCGAAGGCCAGCAGTCGGGAGCCCCGCTCGCTCTCTGTTGCACTTCCGGGCAGGACGGACGAGCTCCCCGAGCCCGTGTGCCGGTCCCCAACCCGATCCCCCTCCCTCAACCCTCTCCCCCAACTACCTTCCACCCCATGCGTTGGACCCTCCTCGCCCTCACTGTTGCCGCCTGCTCCAAGCCGGCTCCCAAGCCGACCGGTCCGACGCCCGGAACGCTCTCGGTCTCGTGGACCGGAAGTCAAACGGGGAAATTCGAGGCGCGGGCCGAGGGGAACTGGTGCCCGGCGGATAGCGTGCTCGAGATCACCGCAACTCGTGGTGATACTGGTGTCGGCGTTTCGCTCTTCGCCGTCGACACGGTCAAGCCGGCGCAGCTTCCGATCATCTCGCCCGCGGTCAACGTCACCTGGCGCCCGATTAGTATGGCGGCGGTGCGGTGGTTCAACGAGAAAGACGTTGAGATCGTGGGGTTCGAAGGGGCCACCGGGTCGGTTACCGTGACCGACGTCGTCGGCGACAAGGTATCGGCCACGTTCGATTGGCGGATGCGGATTCCCGGGCGGGTCGACTCGCTGATCGTGAAAGGCCGCCTGACTCAAGTGCCGTACCGGGGCGACCGGAAACCGTGCGGCCGATTGACGCACCAGCCAAAGACCGAGCTCAAAAACGAGCTCAAGAACCTGCCGCCGAGTGTGACCAAGAAGGTGGCGACCTCGGGACGATGACCGGCGACGCGAGCTACTTCCGCAAGGGCTTCGGCCTCAAGGGCGCCATCGAAGGCCTTCTCACCGCCGACTATCACAGCGCGGTGATCGAGGCCTTCCGCGAGCGGAACTTCGTCCTCGAGCTGGGGCCGCTGACCTTCCGGCTCGCGCGGGAATTCGGGTTCTGCTACGGAGTCGACCGGGCGGTCGAGTACGCGTACGAGACGCGGACCAAGTTTCCGGCCAAGCGGCTCTTCCTGATCGGTGAGATCATCCATAACCCGCACGTCAATCAGAAGCTCGCGGCGATGGGGGTCCAGTTTCTCCAGCCGGACCGGGACGGCCGCTTCGAGCTCAGCGGGATCACGCCCGACGACGTCGCGATCATCCCGGCCTTCGGCGTGACGATCCATGATTTCCGCCGGCTCCGCGACCTGGGCTGCGTCGTCGTCGACACCACGTGCGGCTCGGTGCTCAACGTCTGGAAGCGGGTCGAGAGCTACGCCCGCGACTCGTTCACCGCGATCATCCACGGCAAGCACTGGCACGAGGAGACCAAGGCAACCGCGAGCCAGGTGATGAAGCACGGCGACGGCCGCTATCTCATCGTCTTCGACATGGCGGAAGCCCGCCTCGTCTGCGACTTCATCGAAACGAGCGGCGATCCGGCGGCTCTCGCAGTCCGGTTCGGGAACATGGTGTCGCCCGGCTTCGACTTCAGCCGCGATCTCATCCGGGTCGGCATCGCCAACCAGACGACGATGCTGTCGAGCGAATCGCTCGCGATCGCCGAGGAGTTTCGTCAGGCGATGGTGCGCCGGTACGGGGCCGAGCAAGCCGGCCTGCACGTCCGCACGTTCGACACGATCTGCTCGGCAACCCAGGAACGGCAGGATGCGATGGTTCAGCTGCTCGACGATCCGCCCGATCTCATGGTGGTCGTCGGCGGGTACAACTCGAGCAATACCTGCCATCTCGCGGCGCTCTCGGTCCGCAAGGGCGTTCGGACGTTTCACATCGAGGATTCCGACTGCATCGATCCCGTGGCGGGCACGATCCGGCACCAGCCCGTCGGTCAGAAGGTCGAGGAGACGCTCGGCGACTGGCTGGCCGGGAGCACCGCCATCGGCATCACCGCCGGCGCGTCGACGCCGAACAACAAGATCGGTGAGACGGTCGCCCGGATCTCGGCTACCGCGGGCGTGGATCTGGCGGAATATTTCCGGTAGGTTCGGGCTCGGAGGAGCTCGTTTCGGCAAGCATTCTCGCGAGGGCGGTGATCGTGAGCGGTGCGCTTCCTTCCGTTCGATTGTTCACCAGCAAATACGCCGGAAGCCGGAGCCGCCGGACGGTCTCGATCAGCCGCATGAGGTCGGCGCGGAGCGACGGGTCCTTCTCTCGGATGCGGTCGTAGGGCGCGAACGAGTCGACCGCCTCGGAATAGCTGCGGCCCGGGCTCAAGAGCGCGCGGGCGACGACAAAGCTCGCGGTGATCGGTTCGGGCAGCTCGAGTTGCGCTCCGATCGAGGGCATCCTGGTCCACGAGCTGAAAACATGCGCGACGTTATGCTCGCGGAGCACGGCGAAGTATGCGGGTGTTACATACTCGGGATTCCGGATTTCGACGGCGTAGGGGCCTTCCGGCGGGAGGGCGCTGAAGAATCGATCGAGCCGGTTCGCGAATTCCAGCGGTTTGGGCGCGTCCCAGCCCGCGATCGTCTGGAACTCGAAGACGAACGGGCCGGTGTGATCCCTGAATCGCTCCTGATACGGCCCGTACATCGACTCGACGAACAGCGCCGGGTTGAGGAAGTCAGGATTCTTCTCGCCGGCCCGGTGCTTTTCCTTGGGGCTGGCGAAGGTGTGGACCGTGATGCGGTCCCACACCTTGCTGACGCAGCGAAAGCCGCTCGGGAGCGCGCCTGCATAACGATCGAGCGTCTCGGGTGTGGGCGGATTGTAGAAGCTCGAGTCGATCCCCAGGGTGCGGAACAGCGGGAAGCGGGCATATTCGGCCAGCATCTCGACCGTTTTGCCGGTGGCCGGATACAGCCTCGAGTACACCAGCCCGTACCAGCCCGGATAGTTCCAGGAGGACGCTCCGAAGAGCACCTCGGGCGGGAGCAGATCGCGCAGGCGGATCAACTCCTCGGGCGTGGGACGGTCCGGCAGCTCGGTCATGCCGGAGCTAAGCCGGTGCGCGAATCGTCGTCAAGGATGTGAGCCGCATGCCTGCCCGCTCTCCCATCGTCCGCTCCAGACTGCTTGCCGTCACCGCCGCGGCGTTTTTCGTCGTGGCTGCGCTCGGGCGACTGGCTGGAAGCGCGTTGCTCACCGGGTGGGACGGGCGGGTGATTGAACGGCTCGCCTTGCATCGCGACTCGACAGTGACGGGCTGGATGGACGCGCTGAGCTTCATCGGCGGCGGATGGATCGCCATTCCGGTCGGATTGCTGGTGAGCCTTTGGCTCTATCGGCGCGGAGACCGCCAGGCCGCGCTGTGCTACGCCGCGACCGGGCTCTCCGGCTGGGCGCTCAGCATTCTGCTCAAGATCGGCTTCCAGAGACTTCGTCCAAACCTGGTGGAACGGCTCGCGGGCGCCGGCGGATTTTCCTACCCTTCCGGCCACGCCATGCTGGCTCCGCTCGTGTTCGGGCTCGGCGTGGTTCTGCTCGTTCGGGGAGCTCCGCGCTGGATTTCGGGACCGGCGGTGGCCGGTGCGCTGGCGCTCTCAGTCGGAATCGCCCTCTCCCGGGTTTACCTCGCGGTTCACTACCCGACCGACGTGATCGGTGCGCTGCTGGCCGGAAGCGCTTGGGCCGCCCTTGGCGTCGCGGTGTGGAGTCCGCTCGACCCCCATCCCACGCGGGTCCCCGGTTCCCCGGCTCGTTAGGCGGGCGCCCGCGCCGGCTGCCGTCCGTCGGGATCTCGAGAACGGATAGGTCTCGCAGGGTGCCGCCAGCCGGGATATCCCGGCAAGTCAACGCGGGGTGATGCCGGCTCCATTTGTCGGGATAGACGCCGAGAATGACGATCTCGTACGGCAGCGGCCCGGTCAGTCGAACGGGGGTACCGAGCGCCATGCGGGCGATCTCGGAGTAGTTCACCCGCGGAATGCCCCACACGTGCAGTCGGTCTCCTTGCCTGAGGTGCTGGACCGCACGCTCCGGGGCCGTCCCTTTTACAAAGACCATGCGGAGACGTTCCACGATGAGGTCGCCGGTGAGCTCCCGGGCTGTGCCGGTCACAAACCGGCCGTCGGATACGACGACCTGATGATCTCCGGCGATCTCCAGGAGAAAATGAACGTCGTTGTAGAGCCCGGTCTGGGTCACGAGGCTGATCGTCGTCGGGGTGACGGCGATGGTCGCGGTCGCCTTCTGATAGATCTCAAACGTTCGCCGAGCGCCGCCGGGCCGGTAGCCATCTACCGGCGTGAACGAATCGAGGAAGCCGTGGCCCTCCAACTTGACGACCGGGTGGATCTCGAAAACGTGTCCGGCGAACGGTGTGCCCAGTGGATCGACTTCCTCGTTCTGGATCGCCGGTCCTCCGCCGCCGTGTTCAGGCCAGATCCTCCACACGCCGCTCAGCGCCAAGGACTTGCCGGTTCCCTGGGCCCGGTGGACGAGGTCCATCGCCGGCTTCTGCGAACTTGCGTTGATGATCTCGGCAATGACGGGGAGGCCGATCTGGGGCGCGCGGTCCGCGATGTGGAAGTCGCCGTCGAATCGCTGGCCGTTAGGTACGCCGGCCGCGACGTCCACTGTGAAGCTCGTGGCGATGGT
>JBDTOH010000114.1:0-12445 GCA_039933355.1 Gemmatimonadota bacterium
GGGGGACGAGCATTCGATGGGCTCACTTGATGGAGGGCACACGGCAGGGCAGCGGTAATCTAGGCAGGCCGGGCCCGTAGTACGACGCGGGCGGCGCCCAGATGTCAGCGGACCTGGGATGAACTGCACCGATCGAGAAGCGGCAACCATTTCGGTGCTGGGTGCGTCAGAGGACATATGCCCGGTCCATCAGGGCCCGCAGTACGCCATTCCGTCCCTGGGAGAATCGTATGCCTCACCTCCGTTCGTCACCGGCGCTTCGTGGCGTTGCCGCGCTTGCTCTGACCCTCATATGCGCACCTCTTGTCGCCCAGCCCGTACGGCTCGCCAACGGCGCCAGAACGATCAGAGCGCATGGACCCGAGCTCCTCGATCTCAATAGCGCCTCCCGGGACGCGATCGCCGCGATCAACGGGATCGGCCAGCTCTACGCCGACAAGATCGTAGCCGGCCGTCCTTACAAGGCGCGAAGTGAGCTGGTCCAGCGAGATATCATCCCGGTCTCCTTGTACCTCAGGATCAAGCACCAGCTCATCGCGATGCCGCCTGAGGTCCCGGCAACAGAGTCCGGCGAGGTGAACGATGTGAGCACCGCCGGCCGTCTCGACATCAACACCGCATCCCGCGACGAGCTGACCGAGTTGAAGGGCATCGGGCTGCTCTATGCGGACAAGATCATCGCGGGCCGGCCGTTCAAAGCGACGATCGAGCTCGTCGGCCGCCGGGTGCTGCCGCCCGCGGCTTTCGATCAGATCAAGGACCGGATTGTCGCCACGCGAGGGGCGGCACCGACCAACTGACCTCACTGTGGGGGATCTTCGTTAGGCGGGGACGAGGGGGCGATGTCCCGACCTACGCGGGTGTCGCGGCATTGCTGGTGAGCGCAGCGGCGATCTCGTTATTTGCCGGCGCGTAAGGCGGTGCGCGTGGATGTCGTGGCCGCGCTGCGCGACGAGTAAACGGCTGCGCTTTCACTCCAAGTCGGATCCGAGTCGAGGCTTCAGTGCAAGGAGACGGCAACCGATTTGGTCTGGGCGGACATCTAGGCCGGTGGCGATCCGGATTCAGCGGATGAGGCGGATTCGACGGATCCGTCTCTGTCCTGAATCTGCGCTCGCGGCCTCGAGCCAAGCTGGCCGAGTTGGGCGGGTCCTCAATCAAGACGCGGGCGCCTGGTGGACTTGGAATACCAAGGGACCTGGTCCTGCGTAGCCCCCGCTCCCTTCCCCTGGTAGAATTCGGCTCCTCATCCAAACACTTGTTGGAGCCCCGATGCGATCCCTGCTCGCCTTATCGCTTTCCTCCCTGCTCGCCTTCTCGCTCCACGCGCAACAGCCGGCCTATGACGTGGTCATCCGGAACGGGCGGGTCCTCGACGGGATGGGAAATCCCTGGATTCTTACCGACCTCGGGATCAAGGACGGGAAGATCCTTCGAATCGGCAGGATCGGCGTGGGCGCGGGAGCCAAGGAGATTGACGCCACCGGGAAGTACGTCTCACCGGGCTGGATCGATATGATGGATCAGTCGGGCTCGGTGCTGCCGCGAAACCCGCTCGCGCAGAACAAGCTGCTCCAAGGCGTGACGACCTCGATCGGCGGCGAAGGCGGAACGCCGGTGCCCGCCGGGCGTGTCGCCGAGTATTTCAAGGGGCTCGAGTCGAAGGGCATCAGCATGAATTTCGGATCCTACTACAGTGAGACCCAGGCGCGAACCGCCGTGATGGGGCCGGTCGCGCGGAAGCCGACGCCGGAGGAGCTCGACCGGATGCGCGCGGTTGTGGACACGGCGCTTCGCGGCGGCGCGATGGGAATGACCACGGCACTCATCTACCCGCCAAGCAGCTACGCGACCACAGAGGAGCTGATCGAAGTCGCCAAGGCGCTCACGCCCTATGGCGCCACCTACGCAAGCCACATCCGGGGGGAAGGCAAAGATCTGCTCGAGGCGGTCGGCGAAGCGATCAAGATCGGAGAAGAGGCGAAGATCCCGGTCGAGATCTTCCACCTCAAGGCCGCCTACAAGCCGGGCTGGGGAACGCTGATGACCGCCGCGGGAGCACTGATCGATGCGGCGCGGGCTCGGGGGGTCGACGTGGCGGCTGATCAGTATCCATACACGGCGGGCGGGACGGGGCTCGAGGCGACCATCCCGTCGTGGGCTTTCGACGGCGGGCCCGATTCGCTCCGCGCTCGGCTCCGCGATCCGGCCACCCGCGAGCGCCTCAAGCGAGAGGTGAAGACGGGCTCGCCGGGCTGGTGGAACATCGTCGAGACGTCGGGCGGCTGGAAGAACATCATCCTGATGAACGCCCGGAATCCCGAGAACGCCAAGTATCAGGGTCAGTCGATCGAAGCGATCGCGAAGGAGATGCACAAAGACCCGCGCGATGCGGCCTGGGATATTGTGCTGGCCGGTCAGGGACGGGTTATGGCGATCTACCACATGATGTCGGAAGAGGACGTGAAGACCGGCCTCAAGTTTCCGTGGGTGAGCATCGGCAGCGACGCCGGCGCGTCGATGAAGCCGGGCGAGATCGACGAGCTTGGCTTGGCGCATCCCCGGAGCTACGGCAATCACCCGCGGATCATCGCGAAGTACGTTCGCGACGAGCACGTGCTCACGCTGCCTGAAGCAATCCGGAAGATGACGTCTTGGCCGGCGACCCGGATGCGGCTCGCGAACCGCGGCTCGATCAAGGAAGGCAACTGGGCCGACGTAACCGTGTTCGACCTCGAGAAGATCCAGGACCGCGCCACGTATGATCAGCCGGTGCTCTTCCCGACCGGCATCGACTACGTGATCGTCAACGGAACGATCGTCGTCGATCAGGGACAGCACACGGGCGCAAAACCCGGCAAAGTGCTCTGGGGACCGGGTTGGCAGGGCGGCGGGAACTGAGCGCATCATGACCTCCGATCCCTGCTTGGTCTCGCCCGCGCTGTGTGAGCGGGAGTTCGCGCTCATTGGCGACGACGCGTACTTGAACCACGCGGCATCCGCCCCGCTACCCCGGCGCTCCGCCGATGCCTTGCGCGCATACGCCGAGGATCGCCAGCAGCTCTGCCATCTCTATCAGAACGGCACATTCGACTTCGACGTCACCCAGCTGCGCGGTAAGCTCGCCCGCTTGATCAACGCGGCGCCGCAGTCGATCGGGTTCGTCGCGACGACGTCGGACGGGATCGCGCTCGCGCTCAACGGGGTCGACTGGCAGCCGGGCGACAACGTGGTCATGCCGGCAAATGAATACCCGAGCGTGCGCTATGCCTGCGAGCATCTGGCCCGGCGCGGAGTCGAGCTTCGCGAGGGGGCGACGCCTTCCGGCCACCTCGATCTCGACACGCTCTTCGCAGCGGTGAACGACCGAACCCGCGCGCTCACGGTCAGCTTCGTCCACTGGCATACCGGCTACCGCGCCGACCTCGCCCGGATCGGGGAGTTCTGCCGGCAGCGCGGCATCATCTCGATCGTCGACGGGATTCAAGGGTTAGGCGCCTGCCCGGTGGATGTGGCGGCGATGCCGATCGATGTGCTGGTGGCAGGGACCTATAAGTGGCTGTTAGGCATCCCAGGGTCGGCCGTGCTCTACGTGGCGCCCGACGCGCTCGGCTCGGTCACCCCCGATCGCGCCGGCCGGGCGAGCATGGCGACGTCCGTGCACGCGACGCCGGCGTTCGTGTGGCACGAGGACGTGATGCGCTACGGGCCCGGGGCGCCGCCGGATCCGCCGCTGCTCGTGCTCGAGCCCTCGGTCGATCTCCTGCTCGAGGTGGGTGTCGGCGCGATTCACAGCCACACGGTCGAGCTCACGGACTATGCCGCGGCCGAGCTCGCGGGCCGGGGCTTCACGCTCAACACGAACCTCGAGGCGGAGCACCGGTCTTCGATTCTCAGCTTCACGACCGGCACGGCAGACGGTGACGAGACGCTGACGCGGTCGCTCGTCGCGCAGAGCGTCATCGTGGCGAAGCGCGGGCCGGGAATCCGAGTATCACCCCACTTCCACAATTCGGTGGCCGACATCGATCGCCTGCTCGAGGCGCTTCCGTGAGGCGGTCGGGTCTTTGGGTCCTGATCGCCGTGGCGGGAACGGTCGCCTCCAGCGCAGTCCACGCGCAGCGGCCGGTGCGGAGCGACGACTACCTCAACTTCAAGTTCGTAGGAGATCCGCAACTGTCGCCCGACGGGAAGAGCGTCGCCTACACGGTGACTCGGATCGACCGGAACGCGAACCGGCGCCTCAGCGCGATCTGGGTCATTCCCGTCGATGGAAGCGCACCGGAGCGAGCGATGACGGCGAGTCACCTCTCGTCCGCGAGCCCGCGGTGGCGCCCCGACGGCAAGGCCATCGCCTTCACGTCGACTCGGGCCGTCCCCGGCGACGAGACCTCGCAGCGGAGCCAGCTGTATCTGCTCGATCTCTCGGGCGGCGAGCCGAGACGCCTAACGAGCCTGATGAACGGAGTGAGCGGGTGCTCGTGGGCACCGGACGGGGCTCGCCTCGCGTGCCTCTCCCGCTCCGGGCCGAGCGACAAGAAGGCGGCGTCGAGCGACGTCCGCCACTACGCTGGGCTCACTTACAAGTACAACGACACCGGCTGGTTCGACGACAAGAAGAGCCATGTCTGGGTTATCGACGCCGCGACCGGAGCCGCGACGCAGGCCACCAGCGGCGACAAATGGAATGATTCCGACCCGCAATGGTCGCCCGACGGGTCGAAGATCGCGTTCGTATCGAACCGGACCGGCAAAGAATCCGACGGGGACGAGAACTCCGACGTATGGGTGATCCCCGCCCACGGCGGCGAGCCGGTCAAGATCTCCGACCATGCTCACGCCGACAACAGCCCGCGGTGGTCGCCGGACGGCGCGACGATCGCCTTCATCGGGCGGAGTACTGACGCGGACCCGCCCGCCGTATGGATCGCTCCGAGCAGTGGCGGCGCCGGGTCGAAACTGGTCTACCCGTCGCTCGAGTACTACCCCGGAGAGCTTCGGTGGGCGGGATCCGGGGCGCTCGCCTTCGGCACGGGGAACCGGGGCGAAACCCATTCCTACCGGCTCGACATCGCCACCGGAAAGGTGGTGGCGCTGACGCAGGGTGCGCGCGCCGTGCGGAGCGTGTCGGTGCACGAGCCGACCGGGACGATGGCGTACCTGGCCAATGACTTTACCCATCTCGATGAGCTCTACGTCGCGGGGCCTAACGTCCGCGAGAAACGCCTCACGTCCGTCAATGACTCTCTGTTCGCCACCCTCGGCCTGATGCCGGTGGAGCGGTTGCCGTACAAAGGGGCCGACGGCTGGGACATCGACGGGTTCCTGGTCAAGCCGGTCGGATGGGAGGCGGGTAAGCAGTATCCGATGGTCCTCTCCATTCACGGCGGGCCGGCGGGCCAGTACGGGGTGGACTGGTATCACGAGTTCCAGGTCTACGCGGCGAAGGGGTGGGCCGTGTTCTTCGCGAACCCGCGCGGCTCGACCGGGTACGGCCACAAGTTCGCGCGCGGGATCGAGGGCGAGTGGGGTGGCAAGGACTACGTCGACATCATGCGCGGCGTGGACGCCGTGCTCGCAGCCAACCCGTGGATCGACGCTTCGCGGTTAGGCGTCACCGGCGGCAGCTACGGCGGGTTCATGACCAACTGGATCGTCGGCCACACCGGGCGGTTCAAGGCGGCGGTCACGCTCCGGAGCATCTCGAACTTCATCAGCGACGAGGGGACCCGCGACGGAGCCTACGGGCACGAGACCGACTTCGGCGGCGATCTATTTCAGCGGTTCGACGACTACTGGGCCCGCTCACCGCTCAAATTCGTGGATCAGGTGACGACCCCGATCCTGATTCTCCATTCGGAGAACGATTATCGGGTTCCGCTCGAGCAGGGCGAGCAGTGGTTTCGGGCGCTCCGACGCAAAGGGAAGACGGCCGAGCTGGTGATCTTTCCGAGGGAGAACCACAACCTGACGAGGACCGGTGAGCCGAAGCATCTGGTGGAGAGCCTCGACTGGCAGGTGTACTGGTTCTCGAAGTATCTCGACGCGGCAACTGACGCGGTGGCGCCGGACCGGCGGTGACGGATTTCCTGGCGTGGGTCGGGGAACCGCGGCGGCATGGATCTGTCATCCGCGCGCAGCAAGGGATCTACTTCGCCGGGTCCGGACGACGCCGGCCACATTGGCTTGCGAGCACCCGGAGCTACTTAGCGGCGGCCCGGGGCCCGCAACCGGACCGAGGAGGAAACGGTGAGCAACGCTTCGGTGGACCTGTCCCGCTGCCCCATCTGCGGCGCGCCTAACGCGTGCACCATGGTGTCTCCGGAACAGGCCCGGGACTGCTGGTGTTATACCGCCGAGATCGACGAGGCGGTCATGGACCGGGTGCCCAAGGAGAAACGGGGCATCGTGTGCGTCTGCGCCCGGTGCGCCGCCGGCGGCTCGGCCTGAGGCGATCCCGGGGCGGCAGCCTTAGGGCCAAGCCACCCGATCCAGCTCCCGCTCGACCCGGCCGATCGGATCCGGCTCCCGCGACCACTCGATCCTGATGTTAGGCTGGACGCCCCGGCCTTTGATCCCGCCCTTCGGCAGATCCGCGCGGGCCGTGATCGTGGGATAGCCGAAGTACCACCGCTTCCCGCTAGCCTGAAAGCGGACGATCGAGACGCTCTGGTAGTCGAGCGCGCCCCCGGTGGCCTCGCCGAACACAGTGACCCGCCTGCTCCGCATGGCGCGGACGAGAAACGCCTCCGCAGCGCTCACGGTTCCGCGGTCCACCAGCAGGCCGACCTTCCGGAGTCCGGGCCGGACGGAATCGCGGGGTTCATCGTCCGGCGGATCGAGCGAGTCCGCGAGAGGCACGAGCTTCCCAGGGTTTGCACGCATCCGGGCCAGAAGTCGCTGCAGGCCGGGCGACGAATCGACTCCGCCCGGGCTCGCGAACGATCGCGTGGCATAGCGGATCTGATCTTCCGACGACAAGATGACCGCCGGACCGTCCGGCAGCGGAGACGGGCGGAGGCTGTCGCTCATGACATAGGGCATGAGCCCGTTCGTCATGAACGACGAGCCGCCCTCGTTGCCGCGGAGATCGAGGATCAGCTTCGTCGCGGTGCTCAGCTGGGCGGCATTCTCGCGGATCAAGCTGTCGAGTGCGCGTTTATAGCTGGGATCGTGCGACGGAATCGAAAGAACGACAGTACGCCCCCGAATGAGCAGGGTCGGGCGATGGGCGTCGGACGGATCGACGAGGCCGCGATCGGCCTCCTCTACCGGGTATTCTTTCCCCCAGATTCCGGGCGAAAACCGAAGCAGCACCCGCTTGTACACCTCACCGCGGACGATCCGCCGCCCATAGTTCGCCTCGTACACCTCACCGTTGTAGCTGCCGTCGTCCCGTCGCACGAACGTGGCCCGCACCGCGCCGGGCTTCCAGATCGAGGTGTCGGCGGTGAGCACCACCGCGAGCAGCCGGTCCTTTGCGCCATTCCTCGCCGGCACAATCGCCACGCGGAGGCCTCGATCCCGCCAGATCCCCTCGAGCGGATCGAGCCGGCCCTGCCGCGCGTCGAGATCGCGGCGAGCGGATGCCTCAGTCAGGTCGACCGTTTGAACCGCAGCGGCACGGCGCGCCGTCTCGCCCGTGTCGAGATCGGTGTTCTGGTAGATGAACAGATGCGGATCGTGGAAGTAGTCGATCAGATCACGAAGAACGAAGAAGCAGGCATCGCCCACGGCCGCCCGTGCCCGGCTCCGGAGCCGAGCGTGGTGCCGTTCGAACTCGGCTCGGCCCGGTCCGGTCACTTCGAGCAGGAACCCGGCGTAGTTTTGTTCGACCTTCTTGACGAGCCGGTCGAGATCGTCGGCGCAGCGGCCAAGCGTGTCGGAGGCGATCGGAAGCCGGGACGGGCCGGCCCCACCGGCGAGCAGGAGCATCATGAGGTGGATTGGCATGAGGACCATACGTCGAACGAGGCCTCCAAAGTGTCGCGCTCCGTGGTGTCGTCCCGGCCTGCCCTCGTTCGGCCGCCCCGTCGGGTATAGAACCCTCCGCGACGAGCCCGGTGTCTAACCCGGTACAAGAGCCCAAGCCATGGCATGGAACGAGTGGATGAGAAAGCGCTGATCGCGCAAGTCCTCAGGGGCGACCGTCAGGCTGCCCGGGCGCTCTATGACGCCCATGCCCCCCGCGTCTATCGGGTGACGTATCGCTTGGTGGGAGACGAGGTGCTTGCGGAGGAGCTGACCCAGGACACGTTCGTCAAGGCGTTTACCCGGCTGTCCGACTTTCGCGGCGAAGCGGCGCTCGGGACCTGGATTCACTCGATCGCGGTCTCCATGGGCCTCAACGCGCTCCGCCGGATCAAGCGAATCCGGGCCCGCGAAACGGATATCGAGAGCGCGCGAGACGTGGAGACACCCTCGAACGAGTCGGAGCCGGACCTGAGGGACCGGTTGGCCGGTGCGATCGACAACCTCCCCGAAAAGTTCCGGGTGATGGTAGTGCTCCACGACGTCGAGGGGTTCACGCATGTGGAGATCGCTACAATGACCGGAGTTCCGGTCGGCACCTGCAAGACGCGGCTCATGCTGGCGCGGGCAAAGCTTCGGCACGAGCTGGCGGCGTTTGCCCGCTGAAGAAGGGAGTTGGTGATGCACGACAGGTTGAACGACGAGCAATTCGACAAGCTGATGAGCGAATCGGTGGAGCGCTATCGGGTGCCCCCGGAGCCCGATCTCGATCGCCTGTGGCCCGCGATCGAGGCCGCCGCGCTCAGCTCGAGACCGCGAGCTCGGCCGTGGCTCGCGTACGCGGCCGTGTTGCTGGCCGGGATCGGGCTCGGCTACGGAGGATCTCGCCTCGCGCCGGTTTCTCAGACGGGCGGAACGGTGACAGCCGCGCTTCCGAGGGCAGACGGCTCGATCCATCAAGTGGGCACCGGCGGGACCCCCTTCGTCGGCATCGCGAACGACTATCTCGCCAAGACGACGGCCCTGCTGGTCGCGGTGGCGAGCGATCTTCCCTCGGGGCAGGTCGCTCCCTCGACGGTGACCCAGGCACGCCATCTCCTCTCGACCACCCGGCTCCTGCTCGATGCGGGGGTCGGAGACACCCGGCTCCGCGAGCTGCTCGAGGATCTCGAGCTGGTCTTGGCCCAGGTGGTTCGCTTCCCCGACGCCCATCAAACCCCCGAGGCCGCGCTGCTCGGGCAGACCATCGCTCAGCGCGATATCCTCCCCCGCCTAACGTTCTGGCTGGCCGACGCGGGGGGCACCCCATGACGAGACCGAACATGCCTAACATATATGCCCTCGCGCTCGCGATGGCCTCCGGCGCCGCCGCGCTCCAGGCGCAGACCCCCGCCCCGCGGGCCCGGCCGCCCAAGCCGCACCCCGATCCGATGTGGCAGTGGGACAGGGCACCGCTCCTCGACCAAGCCTGGAAGTGGGACGGCGATCAGCTCGACTTCAAGCTGGCGCCGATGGCGTTCGACGTGGCGCCGATGCTGTTCGACCTGCCCGACCTGGCGATGGAGTGGACGCCCCTTGCGAGCAACCTGAAGCAGCTGATGGAGCTCGATCAGCACGCGCCGTACCTCCACGAGCTCGACATCCGCCTGCCGAAGGACTGGCCCGCCGACTTTCACCTCGCACCGATGGCCTGGGACCACATCCCCCCCGGCGCTCGATTCAAAATGGCGGGCGACCGAATGTTCAACTATGGTCGCGGCTTGACCGAGCCGGATGGGTTCCAGCAGGGGACGCCCGAGGACTCGCTCTATCGCCAGGCCCGCGAAGCGCTCAACCAGGGGGAGTACCGGCGGGCCACCGAGCTATTCCGTTCCTTCGAGCAGCGGTTCGGCAAGTCGCGCTATGTCCCCGCGGCGATGTACTGGCAGGCGTTCGCGCTCTATCGGGTCGGCACGGACGACGATCTGGGCCGAGCCCTGCGGGTCTTGGACGACCAGCGGCAGCGATATCCGGACGCGGCCGGCGAGTCGGAGGTGTCTGCGCTGCTCACCCGGGTGGTCGGCGCGCTCGCGGCGCGAGGGAACAGCGACGCGGCCGCCCGGCTGCGCCAGAACGTGGCCGGCGGAAAGGCCACGTGTGACCGCGAAGACATGGAGGTGCGGGCCGAGGCCCTGAGCGCGCTGGTCCAGGCCGATCCGGCGGCTGCGTCCGCGGTGATCGATCGGACCCTGGCGCGGCGGGAAGAGTGCACCGCTCCGCTCCGCCGCCGGGCCATCTATTTACTCGGCCGGGAAGGTGTGGCGGGCGGCGCGGAGAAGCTGGTCGAGGTCGCCAAGAACGATCCTGACCCCGAAGTCCGGAGCGACGCGGTCGCCCGGCTGACGCAGCTTCCCGGCGACGGGACGCTCCGCGCCCTGGAACAGCTTCTCGCCGGTACGACCGACGAGGTGATTCAGCGGGCCGCGCTGCAATCGCTCCGCCGGAGCGAGAGCCCCGAGGCCGGCCGGATTATTCGGAAGGCGATCGAGCGCGACGACCTGGCCGAATCGGTGCGCGCCGAGGCGATCCGCTCGCTGGTGCGCCGGAGCTGCTGCCGGACATACAACGTGGCCAAGCTTGCCGGCCAGTCGGCGGCGGCCGCGGGCAAGAAAGAGCAGGACCTGAACGAGACCGACGCCGCCTATCTCCGGTCGCTCTACGACAAGACCTCGTCGAAGGCGATCAAGGGCGCGATCCTCGAGACGCTGGCCTCGAGCGGCGGCTCCGCGACCGACGAGTGGCTGATGTCGATGGTGAAGAACCCGAACGAGGACAGTCGGGTCCGGATGATGGCGTTAGGCAGGCTCCGCCGCTCGGACGTCGCGATCGACGAGATCGCCAAGCTCTACGACGCCGTCAGCGAGCGCCCGCTCCGGACCAACCTGATCGAGATTCTGGGAGGCCGTGAGGAGCCCGCCGCCACCGACAAGCTGATCGCGATCGCGAAGAGCGGGACGGATCCGGTACTCCGGCGTTATGCGATCTCGGCGCTCTCGCGCAAGAAAGACCCTCGGACGACCAAGCTCCTGCTCGAGCTGGTGGAGAAGTGAAATCCATGACGCGATTGATCGCCGGGCTCGGCGCTGCCGCCGCATTCTCCGCGGCCCTTTCGGCGCAGGGGCTCGAGGGACGGATCGGCACCAAAGCGGAAGGTCGGATCGGAGTGAGCTTCGCGGGTCGGCCGGACGTCTGCGGAAACGGCGTCTCGTATCTCAGGGTGGGAACCGGCGGATTCGGCAACGGCGAGACCATGGTGATGTCGTCCGGCGACGGGACCGGACAGTGCGAGGTGGGACCGATCCGAGTCCTGCTCACGCGCGCGGACGGGCAGACGGTTGGCGTGCGGGTCGGTGCGGGCGCTCCGCGATGGCCCGCCGGCACCGCGGACCTCGGACTGGTTTCGGGCCCGGAAGCCGCGCGCTACTTCCTGGCGCAGGCCGTGAAGCTCGACGGACGCCTGGGCCGCGAGATGCTCCTTCCCGCGGTGCTCGCCGACAGCGCCGACATCTGGCGCGGGTTGCTCGACCTGGCCCGCAATCGGACGTTGTCGCGGGGGCTCCGTGAAAGCGCCGCGGGCTGGATCGGCCGGGAGCTTGCCGCCGCGGATCCGGCAGCGCAGCGAACGATGACCGGCGAGCTGACCCGGCTCGCGCAGGACGTGGACGAGCCCTCCGCGGTCCGCACCCGCGCAGTCAACGCGCTCGGCCAGGGCGACGGGAACGGAACGGCCGCCCTGGTCGGGCTCGCGGACTCCCCGGATCCGTCGGTGAGCCGGTCGGCGCTCTCGACGTTAGGCAGGCTCAGCGATCCGCGGGCCCGCGAGACGCTCCGGCGCGCCGCGAAGAACACCACCCTCGCCGAGCCCGCTCGGTCCGAGGCGATCAGAGCGCTCGGCGGCCGCGACGCGACCGGATCCGACTATGCCGTTCTCCGGGAGATCTGGGCTTCCCAGACCGGCGCGGAGTCGCGGGGCAACTTGCTCGAGGCGCTCGGAGAAGCGGGTGGAGCGGAGAACATGCGATGGCTCTTGGGTGTCGCCCGCGACGGATCGGTCGCCGGTCAGGACCGAGCCCGAGCCGTCCGCGCCGTGGCCCGAGCAGGTGCCTCGACAAGCGAGCTGATCAAGCTCTATGACGAAGGTCAGGATCGCGCCGTCAAGGAGTCGCTCCTCGAAACTCTGTTCCGAATCGGCGACCGAGCCTCGATCGACAAGCTGATCACGGTGGCCCAAACGGAGACCGACGCGGCGGTCCGCCGGTCGGTGGTGACCCGGCTGGCGCGAACGGGGGATCCGAGGGCGAAACAGGTGCTGAAGCAGGTGATTGAACAGTAGGCGGTAGGACGGTAAGACGGTAAGACGGGCGGCGACGTGAGCGCCGCCCGTCTGCTTCTTCACGCGCAGAGGTCTTGCCGGCGGGCACCGAGCCAGGCCGAG
>JBDTOH010000115.1:0-12424 GCA_039933355.1 Gemmatimonadota bacterium
CCGGTGGCGCGAACCTCGCGCCGTGCTTCTTCGCGAGGTCATCGCACTCGGACTCGAGCGTCTTCGCCCCGACATAGTCCACGTACGACGCGAGCCCCCCGTAGAACGGACAGAAGCCCCACCCCAGAATCGACCCGACGTCCGCATCCTGCGGCCGCATGACGATACCTTCCTCCATGCACCGGAGAAGCTCGACCGCCTGGATGTGGAGCAGGCGCCGCTTTACATCGTCGACCGAGGGCTGCTCCTTCGCCGTGGGAAAGTGTGTGGTCAGCTCGGGCCAAAGCCGTTTCTCGCCGCCCTCGAGGTAGTCGTAGAAGCCGGCTTTGTTCTTCTGCCCATACCGTCCCGCGCCGACCATGAGCTCGAAGACCTTGGCCGACGGGTGCTCCACGAACTTGTCGCCCAGATCGGCTTTCGTCTGGTTGATGATCTTCCAGCTCAGGTCGAGCGCCGTCATGTCGGCGACGGTGAGCGAACCCATCGGCATTCCCGCGAGCCGGCCGGCGTGATCGATGAGCGAGGGGTTCACACCCTCCCGGAGCATGGCGACACCTTCCGTGAGATACGTCCCGAACACCCGGCTCGTATAGAACGCTCGGCCGTCGCGGACGACGACGGGCGTCTTGCCGATCGCTTTCACGAAGTCGAGCGACTGCGCCAGCGTGACGTCGGACGTCTTCGCACCGAGGATGACCTCGACCAGCGGCATCTTCTCGACCGGCGAGAAGAAGTGCAGGCCAATGAATTGATCGGGCCGCGTGCTTGCGTCGGCGAGACCCGTGATCGGCAGCGTCGACGTGTTGCTCCCGAAGACGACGTCCGGCGCGATCACCGCCTCGACCCGCCGGGTGACGTCGTTCTTGATCTCCCGGCTCTCGAACACCGCCTCGACGATGAGCTGGCAGTCCTTCAAGTCGTCGTACGACGCCGTCGTCTTGATCCGGCCTAACGCTTCGCCGGCCTTGGCCTGGGTGAGCCGGCCCTTCTTCACGGCGTCCTCGACAGCCTTCGCCACTGCCGCCTTGCCTTTGTCGGCCGCTTCGACCGTGGTGTCGAGGAGCACGACGTCGATCCCGTTGGTCACGGTGCAGTAGGTGATCCCGTGACCCATGAGCCCGGCGCCTAACACTCCGATCTTCGTGTACTCTTTGACCGGGACATTCTTCGGGCGGCTCTTGAGCCCTTTCGCCTCCTTCATGCTGAAGAAGAGGGTCCGGATCATGTTCTGAGTCGACGCGCTCCGGGCGAGCCAGGTAAAGTTCCGCGCCTCGACCTTACAGCCCTGGTCGATCGGCATCTGGAGCCCGTGGTATACCGCGTGCGTCGCCAGACGAGGAGCGGCGTAGTTGCCCCAGGTCTCCTTGAGGGTGAGCGAGTTGACGCCGGCGAAGGTCTCGAATCCCCTGGGCGAATGGACTTCGCCGTCGGGAACGCGAAATCCTTTCTGGTCCCACGGCTGGACCGCGAGCTCGCTCTTCTGGGCCCAGCTCTTGGCGGTTTCGAGGAGCTGATCGGCCGGCACGACGGCCTGGACCAATTTGAGCTCGAGCGCTTTCTTCGGCGCGATCGTCTTCCCGGTGTTGATCATCCCGAGCGCTTCGCGGATGCCGATGATGCGAGGGAGGCGCTGAGTGCCGCCCGCGCCGGGCAAGAGACCGAGCTGGGTCTCGGGGAGACCGAGCCGGATCGCGGGGTTGTCGGCGACGATGCGCGCGTGGCACGCGAGCGCCAGCTCGAATCCGCCGCCCACCGCCGTCCCGTTGATCGCCGCGACCACGGTCTTTCCGCAGGTCTCGACCATGCGAAACAGGTTCTGCATGTTGCGGCACGCGGCGTAGAGCTCTTCCGCGGTGCGCGAGCCGATCCGGGACAGCATCTCGAGATCGGCCCCGACATGAAAGTCGGACTTGGACGACGTGATCACGATGCCCTTGACTGCGGGCTCGGCCACGGCTTTGCCGAACGCCTCGCTGAAGTCGCTGGTCGTCGACTCCGACCAGGTGTTCGGCCGATTCCCCGCAAAGGCCATCGCGATGACGGCGACGCCGTTCGCGTCCACCGAGTATTGAATGTTCTCAGCCATGCCGATCTCCACCCAAGTGTTTTCCAATGCAGTTCCCACTAAGCCCTAACGCCCCAAGCCCTAGGCCCTAGACCCTAGACCCTCTCAATCACCGTCGCCACCGCCATGCCGCCCCCGACACACAAGGTCACCAGCGCCGTGCTCGCCCCCCGGCGCTCGAGCTCGTCGACCGCGGTTCCGAGAATGATCGCACCGGTGGCGCCGAGCGGGTGGCCCATGGCGATCGCGCCGCCGTTCACGTTGGTCTTCTCGTGCGGCACGCCGAGGTTGTCCATGAAGTAGAGCGCGACGACCGCGAACGCCTCGTTGATCTCGTAGAGGTCGATGTCGCCGGGGCTCATCCCCGCGCGCTTGAGCGCGATCCGGGCCGATTCCGCGGGACCCGTGAGCATGATGGTCGGCTCGGAGCCCACCGCGCTGAAGGACCGCACCCGGGCGCGCGGTTTGAGGCCGGCCCGCTTGGCGCCTTCCGCGCTCCCGAACAGCACCGCCGCGGCGCCGTCCACGATGCCGCTCGAGTTGCCGGCGTGGTGGAAGTACTGGAGCCGCTCGATTTCGGGATACGCCTGAATCACGACCCGGTCATAACCCGCCATCGCCCCCATCTTTTCGAACGCGGGGGCCAGGCTACCGAGGGCCTCGACGGTTGTGTCGGGCCGCATGATCTCGTCGCGGTCGAGCACCGTGAGCCCGTTCCGGTCCACCACCGGCACGATCGCGCGCTTGAAGTGGCAGCTGTCCCACGCCGCTTTCGCTCGGCGCTGCGACTGAACCGAGTACTCGTCGAGGGTCCGGCGCGAGTAGCCGTACTTGGTGGCGATCAGGTCCGCAGAGATTCCCTGTGGAACTGCCCTGAGCGGCTGCGCGAGCTCGGGGTCCACGTACGGGGTTGCGCCCGAGGAGCCCATAGGGAGCCGCGACATGCTCTCGACTCCGCCGCCGATGGCCAAGTCGGCCATGCCGGCCATGATCTTGGCCGCGACGAGGTTGCAGGCCTCGAGCCCCGAGCCGCAGAAGCGGTTGAGCTGGGTCCCGGGGACCCGCTGATCGTAGCCCGCGGCGAGCACCGCGAACCGGGCGATCACGGAGGATTGGTCCTTGGCCGGCTCGACGCAGCCGAGAACGACGTCGTCGAGCTGGGCGGTGTCGAGGTGGTTGCGCGCGGCGATCGCGCGGAGCGGCGTGGCGGCGAGCTCCACCGGGGAGACTTCGTGAAGGCTGCCGTCGGGCTTGCCGCGGCCTCGTGGGGTGCGGGCCGCGTCGAGAATGAATGCGTCTGGCATCGGAGCTGTCCTACGGAGAAGACCTCGAAAACCGCGCTACGAGAACGTCAAAGCATAACACCCGTTATCACGAGCCGACAGACCGGCTACCGGCGCTCGTACACGACCCGCCCGCCCAGGATCGTCACGTCCACCTTAGTGGCGAGAATCTGCGAGGGGTCAACCGTGAGCAAGTCGTTGGAGAGCACGGCGATGTCGGCCAGCCTCCCGGGCTCGAGCGTCCCCTTGAGCTTCTCCTCTCGCGTGATGAAAGCGCCGTTCCGGGTATAGGCCCGAATCGCTTCCGCCATCGTGATCCGCTCGTCCGCGCCGAAGACCCGGCCACTCATGCCTTTCCGGGTGACCGCCGCGTAGAGCCCGACCATCGGGCCGATCGGCAGAATGTCGCTCGAGAGCGCCACAAAGATGCCGTGCCGCATCGGGGTGCGAACCGGGTTGTTGTGCTCGAGCCGCCACCCGTCGAGGTTCGCGACGTACCGGCCTTCGACCGTGTAGGTGAAATTGGCCTGCTGCGTGATCAGGATGCTGTCCCGTGCCATCGTCGCGAGGGTCGAGTCGGGCGGCAGCATCGAGAAGTGGTTGAGATAGTGACGATGGTCTTTCCGCGGAGATTCCCGAAGCACGCGGTCGAAGGTGCTCACCGTGAGCGCGATCGCGCCGTCGCCGATCGTGTGGAGCCCGAACTGCCATCCCATGTCATGCCCGGCTTTGATCGCGCGGTAGAGCTCGTCGGGCGTGTAGTTGAGCTTGCCGCGGTACGACGGCTGCCCCTTGTACGGAGCGAGCGTATAAGCGGCCGGACCGGTGAATCCCCCGTCGACCAGCATCTTCACCGCGCCGACGCGGATCCATTCGTCGCCGTCGCCCGTCTTCCGCCCGAAGGCGCGCATCGAATCGGGGCCGGCCCAGAAGATCTGAACCGCCGCGCGGGGCAGCCCGCCCGGATTCTCCCGATAGGTCCGTTCCCACTCGGCGAAGTCGGCGCGGGTGACGCCGGCCTGGACGATGCTGGTGATGCCTAACGTGAGCAGGCTCTTGAGCTTCGCCACAAAGCTGGGCCGGACTTCCTGGGCGGTGGGCTCCGGCACCAGCCGGCTGACGATGTCCGCCCGCTCCCGGATCACGCCGTTCGGCTCGCCGCGCTCGTCATGCTCGATCACGCCGTGATCGGGATCCGGCGTGGCCTTGGTGACTCGGGCGAGCGCCAGCGCCTTGCTGTTCGCGACCGAGCTGTGGCCGCCGGCTCGGGTGAGAATCACCGGGTTGTTCGGTGCGGCCCGGTCGAGATCGCCCCTCAGCGGACGACGCTTTTCGGCGAGTTGGTCCTCGGACCACCCGTAGCCGGTCACCCATTCTCCGGGTCCGAGCTCGCGCGCCTTCGCAGTGACCCTGGCGAGGAGGTCGGTGAGCGTCCGAACATCGCCGAGCTCGATGTAACGCTTCGGGTCGCCGTTGATGTGGATGTGCGAGTCGTTAAACCCCGGCACCGCGAGCCGCCCGTTGAGATCGATGGTTCGAGCCGGCTGATAGCGGCCGACAAGCTCCTCGCCACCGACGGCCACGATTCGCCCGTCCCGAATTGCCGCGGCCGATCGGATGGTGGAACGGTCGTCGGCGGTAAAGATCTTGCCGTGGTGAATCAAGAGGTCGACCCGCTCACGCTGAGCGGCGAGCGGCGTGGTAACCACGAGCAGGGCGAGGTATGGAAGGCGCAACCGGACCTCCGCGTATTGAGCGGGCTGAAAAAAGCTCCGGTTAACTTACCGATTCCTTACGGCTTTGGCGCCGGTCTCGGCGCAGGCTCGAGAGTGTCCACGGTCTCGACGCCGGACTCGCCCTTGCGTTTGATCCGAATCTCGAACGGTGATTGATGCCTGCCCGAGGCATCGAGGGCGACCCGCTGCGCCGGTGTCAGGACGGCCCGCACCTCGCTGTTCAATGTGTCCATCGCCGCCCGGAGCCGCGGCGTGACCTCGTTCAGGATCGTCACCGCACGGTCGCCCCGATCGTCGAGGATAGTTCGGATCCTCCGCGTCTGTTCCTCGGAGAGGCCGAGCCGCATCAAGTCGTCGGGGATAGCGCGGCGGGCCTCGACCGTCATGGTGACGGTGCGGGGCCGGCTTCGATTCCACGCGGCGCCGGCTGCGAACCCGGCCCCGAAAACGGTCAGCACGACCAGCAGCCCGATCAGCCGGGCTCGGGTCACTCCCGAGTTAGTCATCGGTCTCCTTTCAGGTTGCCGACCAGAGCCCAGGGCGAGAGCGCGCCGGTGTCGATCCATTCCGCGATCGGGGCCGGAAGCCCGACGGCATCGGCAATCGTGCGCGGTGCTGCGAGCTGATTCGACCTCTTCGCGAGCAACATCGCCGCCGCGGCGGCGATGAGCAGCGATGCCGCGAGTGCCGGAACGGCGAGGTATTGAAGATCGATCCAGCGATGAGATCTCGGCAGCGGTGCCGCGGCGATCCGCGCCATGACGGAAGCGACGGCCCGCTCGGCACGGAGGGCGAGATCATCCTCTGGGGGTTGGGGCGAGTCAATCATCGTATGCCTCCTCGAACGCCAGGTCGATCAACAACGCGCGGAGGCGACGCCGCGCGTCGCTCAAGTGCTTCCGCGACATCAGCACGGAGATCCCCAGGCTCTGGGATATCTGGGGGTGAGTCCACCCGTCGACCGCGTGGCGGCGCACCACGTCATACTGCCTGACAGGGAGCGTCGCGAGCGCGGCCCGGAGCCGGTCGCTGAGCTCCGCGAGCTCGACGTCGCGTCCGGGCGACTCGCGCCCGGCGGACTCCGGTGCGGCGTCCAGCGATACGGCGGTGCGGAGAGCTTGATACTCCCGAACGTTATGAGCTCGCCGCCGGACGATCTGCATCAACCACGCCCGAAACTGAGACGGATTGCGGCAATCGTGGAGCCGGAAATAGGCCCGGGCGAACCCGTCCTGACAGACATCTTCCGCATCCTCCGCCCGGGCCGTCAACGCCGACGCCGCGGCGAAGGCCGCCGGGAAATGCCGGCGCACCAGCTCGGCGTAACACGCGGTCTCGCCGGCGAGGACTCGAGCGACCAACGTCTCGTCCTCCAGTTCGATTCGCTCCCGCTTGGCGAGTGTCAGCGAGCTTCGACCCGCAGCGACTTCAACCGATTCGGTGCGTCGGTCTCTACGTCGAACGTAAGGCTCACCTCATCCCCGGAGCCCGCCTTCACCGCGACGATGAGCTGGCCCGGTGATGCGGCCGTTGCCGACACCGCGGTGAGCGTGCCGAGGTCGGCGCGCATCTGGCGGTAACGATCGAGGCGCTCCTCGACCGTCCGGGTCGGGTTCGGCAGTGAGCGCTCGACGATGAACCGGCGCATGCTTTCCAGGTCCTTGCTGTTGAACGCCTCAATGTACGCCCTCGCCGTCCGCGCAGCGGGGGTGTCGAGCCGGTCGAGCGGTTGGGCCGCACCCTGGGTCGCGAGCGGCGCGGGGCCCGTTGCCATCTCGATTCGCGGGGCGCCGCCGTCGGGGAAGAAGATCAGGTCGCGGATCTTCATGATGACCGGGGTCGCACCGCTCGGCGCATCGTAGTTGCTGAGCACGACCACGACGCAATCGAGGTCCGGATAGCTCGCGAACTCGGCGTTTCCCCCTGGAAGGCCGCCGTTATGGCCGACGTCGCGGATTCCGTTCACGATCATCTCGCCGAATCCGAACGCGTACTTGATCTGCGGGCCCATGGCAACCTTCCCGGTCGTGAAGAGGGCGACCGTTTCCGGTTTGAGCAGTTTCCCGGACCAGAGCGCTCGGGCGAACAACACCAAGTCGGGTGCGCTCGAGTACGCCCCGCCCGCGGGGCTCCCGCGGAGCTCACCGGCATCGTCGTTCCGGTGTCGCGACGATGGGGCAGCCGACCCGTCGGCGCTCAGCGACGTATAGCCGATCGCGAAGTCTCCGTCGCGATGGCGATCGTCGAAATCGGTATGGCGCATTCCAGCGGGCGCGAGGACATGGCGCCGGATGTAGTCGAAGTAATTCTCACCCGAGAGCCGCTCGACAATCTTGCCCAGAACGACGAAGCCGCTGTTGCTGTAGCGAAACCGGGTTCCGGGCGTGAACGCGAGCGTATCGGCCGCGAACAACGACACGTAGTCGTCGATCGTGGCGAGCTGGTCGCGCCGCCGCCGAAAATCAGGGTTCGCGAAGAAGCTGCCGAGCCCGGACCGGTGCGTCAGCAGATCCTGGACGGTCACGCGCGTCGCCACCGCGCGATTCGCAAAATCCGGGATCAGCCGTCCGACCGTGTCGGTCAGCCTGAGCTTCCCCTGCTCGAGCAGTTGGCCGATCGCGACGGCGGTGAACATCTTGTTCGCCGATCCCAGATTGAATCGAGTGTCGAGCGTGTTGGGTATTGCCCGTTCCTTATTGGAGAGTCCGACGGCCCGCGAATACACTACGCTCCCCGCTTTGGAGACGAGCACCACACCGGAGAACGAGTCGGCCGGCGCTCGGGCCGAAACCATCGAGTCGAGCGTGGACTTAAGGAGAGCCAGCCGCGCCGGGGTCAGTTCCGCGCGACTCTGGCCAACGACGGGCGAAGGAAAGAGTGTCGCTATTCCCGCGAGCAGGGTGGTGAGGACGATGGGGTGGTGATATGACTTCATGGGCGGCTCCAGGTCTCTTAGGTTGCAGGTCGAAAGCCCGACTCCCAGTAGACAGCCGCCATCCGCCAAGTGTGAGTCCGTTACCCGGAAACCGCCCGTGACCGTCGCGTCCGACGTCCTCTTCGACGAAGCCAACCGGTCCGATCTCGACCGTCTCGTCGCGCTCCTCGGCGTTCTGTTCGAGCAGGAAGCCGACTTTGAACCCGATCCCGCCAAGCAGCGCCGCGGCCTCGAGCTGTTGCTCAAGAACCCCACCCGCGGCCGCGTGTTCGTGGCTCGGAAGAGCGGCCAGACTGCGGCGGCGGTGACCCTTCAGTTCGCGATCAGCACGGTTGAAGGAGGCGAGACTGCTTGGGTGGAGGATGTGATCGTGGATCCGCGCCACCGCGGCGCGGGGATCGGCCGCGGGCTCTTGGCGTACGCCATCGATTGGGCCCGGCGTCGTGGTATCCCTCGGCTCACCTTGCTCACCGACGCCGGCAATGAACCGGCCCAGAAGCTCTACCGGAGCTTTGGATTCACCGGCTCCGCCATGGTCCCGCTCCGGCTCTATCTCCGCTGAGCGCCGCCGGCCTCAGGCCCTACAAGGCCGGCGACCGCCATCGGATCTGCTGGTGAACCCACTGCGGGACCGCGCAGCCTTTGCTGGTCGCGGGCGTGAACTCAGATCCGAGGACGACTCGGGCCGCCTCCTCCGCAAACTCACGATATCGCCCGTCCACGAGTCGAATGGTGCTTTGAATGGCTCGGCCGTCGGAGCCGATGACATAGCGGAGCGACACTTCGTCCTGCTTGTTGGCGACGGGCGTCTCCGGTGCGGGCTGGGTCTTGGGAGTCGCAGGCTGGTCGATCTGGAAGTAGGCGACTCGGAGCCGAAACAGCGGAATTGCGGAGTCCGGAGGCGTGGCGCTGCCGTTCATCGCGACCCGGATGGAGTCCGTTCCGGCCGCGCTCAGCTTCGGAATCGAGTTGTAGAGTCCGATTGAATCGGCCCGGTAGACCGCCGAGAGAAACGCTTGATTCAGCTCGGCCGAGCTGGTCGCCTCGCGGAACTGGACCTCCAGAAGCCGGCCGGTCGTGTCCTTGATCAGGATCGCCTCGAGGCTGAGCGATGGATAGGTCGGCGCGACCCCGCCCGGTCGAGCGGCCTTCGGATTCCAGGCCAGGGGTTGGGTGAGAGTCACCGCCGCCGGCCTCTCGAATGCGCTCGCGATCGCGTTGGCGTGGAGCAGCTCGACGTGATGATCGGCTCGGCGCTCCGAATCCCGAAAGCGGTGATAGGCTTCGAGATAGAGGGTGATGCCCGCCGTGTCCGGCTTGAGGCGCCGGTCGCCCTGGCAGGCCGCTGCGAGCGGGGACTTCCCGGCTGAATCCGCCTGCGCCGCGAGCGGTCTCACGCCGGCAAGCCACGCCAATATCCAGAGGGCGCCGCTCAATCTCATTGTCATGCCTCGAATCGATGCCGTGCCTCGGGGGGAGGCACTGGACACCTATCGTAGCGCCCAAACAGCCGATAGCGCCACCAGGCGACCACGTCGTACAGGGAGTCGCGAATCTCGCGCGGAATGAGGTAACCGACCAGACCGGTTTTCCACGGCCAGCCGAGATAGCGAAGAATTCGAAGGATTGCGGTGGAACGCACGCTGACCTGTTCTTCGCTTCCTTGCTCCTCGACCAGCACCAGGGAATCGACTCCATCGAGGCTCGAGTGTCGAGCTCGAACGGCAGCGCCCGTCTCGCTCTCCAGCGCGGCAAACCGCATCGCGCCCCCGCGGTCCACCCGAAGGAGAAAGCGAACCCAGCCGTTGCAGAGCGCGCAATGGCCGTCGTACAGCAGCAAAGGACTCTTGGTGAAGCTCACGGACTGAAAGCTAGGCGGGCCGCTGCATGCACGCGGGCCGGCGCGGATGGGCCGGGCCCGAGACTACGCGAGACCGGCCTCCTGCAGCTCGATCTCGAAGTCGGGTCCCGGGCTCTTGGGACGTCGAAAAAACCACCACTGCGTCTCCGGGTCCTGGCCGTTTTCTCTGGCCGTCGCCTCGCCCCACACCGGCGGACAGTCTACGGTGAGGCTCTTGAACTTCTGGTCCACTTTCTTGACGCCCGGTGCGGCCTTCTCCTGCTCCTCCGTGGATGCGAACTCGAGCGCGCCTTCGAGAATGTCTCGCTGGTCCATGTCGTTGCGGTAGTCGTCGAGGGTGAGGTCGTACCCTTCCGCCACGGCGTCGACCACACCTTCCCAGTGATTGATCAGTCCGTTCAGCCCGCCCTTTACGATCGTGACCGGGCAGCCGCGCCGCTTGAGATACTGTCGCACTCTGTCTGGATGTGTCATCTGACGGACCTCCGTCGAGCGCTCTGGCGGAAGCATGTCTCCCCTCTCGGTTTGAAGATGATGCCGATCAGACACCATCCCGCGTCCGGACCGTGTGGCTCATCGAAGCACATTTTACGGTCGAGATGCTGGAAATGCCAGCACCGTCAATCGCACCTGCCATTTGTCACTAGCGACGGCCTGGTTCAACTCCACGGCCGCCAGCCGAGGATACCTGTGGCGGCCAGGTAAACAGTGGCGACCAAGTTGAGCGCGCTGGCGATGAACCCCGCTCTCCTGGCTCCCGGCGATACGAGGTAATCATGACGGACGGCCAATATGGTGCCGAAGACCGAGCAGAAGGCAAACGCGATCAGCGCGACGAAAAACACCACGGACACGATCGTGGGCCTCCCGAACAGCCGGAGGTCGCCGAGCGCCGTGCCGGCCGCGACTCCCGCCACGATCAGTGCGATCACTGCTGCGAGCGGCCACCAGAAGAGACCGGTGGCGGTTTCCTTCCGTGCGCGTTTAGTGACGAGACCGATCATAAAGCGCACCAGCCGCCAGGCCGCGAGGAGAATCAGCGCGCCGGTCGAGATCGCCCAGCTCAGCACGAGCGCGATCTCCCCAGAAGCACGGAATGTGCTGATCCGGCTATACGAGGCCGGAAGGAGGTAGCCCATCTGCTCCATCGCGTCGGCGCGGCCGTTTTCGGGATCATGGTGGAAGGCGAGCGTCGCCACCGGTTCGGTCAACTCGCGAAGTGTCAGCCCGGTGACGGCAACGAATCGCCTGCCTTTACCGATGACCGGTGTGACCGAAAGGCTCGAGTCATCGGCGGTCACGTGCACCAAGCCGGTGGCGCGCTCCGCAAACGAGAAGCGAGCCATGCGCGGGGCGTCCGGCTTGTACCAACCGAGGAATTCGTTCCGGACGGTTCCGGAGATGGGTGCGCGCGGCGGCGGCTCGGGCTTGGGAATCGAGCGCGTCACGAACGACTGCACGAGGTCGTTGATCTCGTCGAACCCGGCGGTGGCCGCGTTGGTCGAGAACGAGTAGCCTATGCCGACGTTAGGCAGATAGGCCATGTTGGTCACGCCGCCGGGAACGCCGCCGTCGTGGCCGCTCCAGATGTATCCATGGTCGACGTAGGTCCCGAGATGGAGGCCATATCCGCCCGGCAGCCCCGACCTCGCCATCGACGAGCGTTCGCTGTGCTCAGCTCGGGCGATCGCCTCAGGCGGCAGCAGTGGTTTGCCGTTGACGCTCCCCCGGTTGAGCAGGAACCGAACGTACTGCGCCATGTCTTCGGCGGAGGCGTTGATCGATCCCGCCGGCCGCTCGTGGACATACCAGTATGGAAGCGGGGTAACTCCATCCTTGTTATAAAGCACCGTCATCGGCGCTTTGGTCGTATCGGGATAGAGGTATGTCGCCGTCCGCATCCCGATCGGATCGAAGAGCCGCTCTTGAATGATTTGCTCGAACGGCTTCTTCTCCACTTTCTCGAGAACATAGGCCACGAGCGGCGGGCCGGAATTCGAGTACGTCTGCCGAGTGCCTGGCCGCCACCGCGACACTCGGCTGTCGGGGTTGAAGTCGAGCCCGTCCTTGAGCGGCCGCTCCTTCTGTGAGGGGAACGCGATCTCCTTCATCGCCCAGTCGTCGAAGCCGGTCGTGTGCTCGAGCGCGTTGACGATCCGAACCGGGTCGGTGCTCTCCCACCGATTGGTGAACTTGATCTCCGGGATGTATTTCGAGAGCGGATCCTCGATCGAGAGCTTGCCTTCCTGCTGAAGCTGGAGCGCCGCGAGCGCGGTGAACGCCTTCGACGTCGAGCCGATCCGGAAGAGGGTCTTGCTGGTGGCGGGCCGGCCGGCCTTCACGTCGGCGAGGCCGAGGCCGGCGGCCCAGAGCACGCTGTCACGGGTGACGATGGCGATGCTCAAACCTGGTGTGTGAGTTCGCTTGAGGACGTCGGTGATCCGTTGCTCGAGCTCAGCGATGGTTGCCGGCGGCGGCTTGGTGGTGTCGGTGGTGGCAAGGGCGGCGAGTAGGAGAAGCATGGGATCGGAAGTCGGAAGTCGG
>JBDTOH010000116.1:0-12381 GCA_039933355.1 Gemmatimonadota bacterium
CCTCGACTTCGGCATCCCGGTCGAAGCCTCGGTCCATCGCCCGCGGTTCGGGGGCGGCTCGATCGGGCTCTCGGGCGCCAACTACATCGAGGTCGACTTCGACCCCAAGGTCCGCAAGGCGGTCGAGGCAAAGGGCGTGGGATTCAACGTCGTCAGTCCATGGCACTTCATGAACGGCAGCTTCGAGGGGATCGCGATCGATCCGGTTACGGGAGTCTACTCAGCCTGCGCCGACCCGCGGCGAGCAGGCAACGCCGAGGGCTTCTGAGTCGATGAGCAATTGGGCCCGGACTCGCGAGCAGGGTTGCGCCCTGGCCCTGCTGCTTCTGCTCGGCTCGGTAACCACGGGATCCGCCCAGATCCGGGCCAGCGAGCGCGGCACCGTGTCGCAGCTCGTCGACGGGACCACCATCACGGTGGCCTACGGGCGGCCCCATGCCCGCGGTCGGACACTGTTTGGGAAAGTGGTGCACTGGGGCGACGTGTGGACACCGGGAGCGAACTGGGCCACCACCATCCGGTTCAGCAAGTCCGTTAGGCTGGCCGGCCGCGACGTACCCGAGGGAGAGTACTCGGTGTGGATCGTGCCCGGCCAGGATCGCTGGACTCTCAATCTCCACCGCCAGCCCAAACGGTATCATCTCGAGCGACCGAAGCCCGAGGAGATGCTTCTCTCCGTCGAAGTGATGCCCTACGAGCGGGCCGGCGTGGAGATGCTGACCTTCGACTTTCCGGAGGTGGACCGCGACCGGACCACGCTCCGGTTTCAGTGGGGCACGACTGCCCTCGACGTCCCGATCGAGGTGAGCGCCACCGCCGGCTCGAGGCCCGGGATCAGCCCGTCGCTGGCAGCCCCTTATCTGGGGGACTACATGGCCGAGGCGTTCGGGGAACGGGACACAGTGCGGATGCAGCTTCGAATCGGCTACGAGTCTGGCCGCCTGACAGGCACGGTGGCAGGCCGTGCGTGGACTTTCGAGCTGATCCCGACCGGAGCCCTCCATCAATTCCTGTTCGAGTGGCACGACGAGCGGGGCCCCTTCGATGTGGAGCTCGACTCACCGGTGATCTTCGACCTCGACTCGTCCGGGCGGGCGACCGGATACCGCATGAAAGGCATCGAGCAGCCACTATGGATGCGCGCCGTTCGGACCAAATGAATTTTCTTCGGCGGAAGGCTCTCGCCGCCCCAGCCCTCGTCGCCGCGCTCGTCGGATGCCATCAGGCGAGCCCGAGCACCCCGCGGCCAGCGGGCTCGGCAACTCAGGCGCTCGACCGCATCGTCGCGGCGTACGAAAGCCGAAGCGGCGACGCACCGACACTTCCGGATATCTCGATCGCAAAGGCCCGGGCCGACGCCGACTCCGCTCGCGCCCTGCTCGCGCGTCTCGACGCCGTCGATCCGGCGGGTATGGCCCACGAAGCGGTGATCACGCGCGAGATCCTCCGATGGGAGGCTCAGAAAACGATCCAGGAGGTTGATGTGTACTGGTACACGTTCCCGATCCTGCCGGCGATCTCGCCGCTTCGGAGCGTGCCTCCAGTGCTCGCCGCCCGGCCGATCGCGACCGCGGCGGACCGCCTAACGTACTTGACGACCCTCGCCGGAGCCGGCCGAGTGCTCGAGGCGATGCGCGAGAAGAGCGCGGCACAGGCCGGGCGAGGTATCGTGATTCCGCGTGAACAGATCGACAATGTCTTGCCGTATCTTCGGTCGTTCGCGGAGCCGGCGGCGCGCAATCCGTTCCGGCTCGATCCGAAGCGCCTCGAATCCGTCCCGGTCGCGGACCGCTCCGCGTTCGCCACTCGCGAGGCGCGCGTCATCGACTCGGCCATCGTCCCCGCAGCCCGGTCGTTGGCCTTATATGTGGACTCCGAGCTTCGGCCGAGGGCACCGGAGGCGGTGGGCCTCGGCCAGTATCCGGGGGGCAAGGATGCCTACCGGATCATGGTCAAGCGAGAGACGACGCTCGACGTGACTCCCGAGCAGGTTCACGAGATCGGCCTCCGTGCCGTCGATGCGATCGAAGCCCGGATGCAACAGGTCCGTGACTCGCTCGGGTTCAAGGGGACCAAGGAAGAATTTCATCAACAGCTGCGCCGAGATCCGCGCTTCTACGTCAAGACCCCGGCCGAAGTCGGGGAGCGGCTGATGATGTACGTCGCGCGGATCGAGCCCCGCCTCGACCAGTACTTCGCCAGACGGCCGAGGTCGCCCTACGGGGTTCGGCGGGTCGACCTCGCACTCGAGCCGTCGATGACGTATGGGTACTACAACTGGCCCATGGGCACCGACCCCAAAGGCTACTACAACTACAACGGCTCCCAGCTCGAGGAACGTTCGCTGCTGATGGCCGGCGCGATCGCGTATCACGAGCTCGTGCCGGGGCATCATTTCCAGATCAACCTGGCCCGCGAGAACCAAGCGCTTCCCAAGTTCCGGCGGACCACAACGCATGCGGGTTACACGGAGGGGTGGGGCGAATACTCTTCGTCGGTCGTGGCGCGCGAGATGGGCATGTATCGTGACGCCTACGAGGTGTACGGCCGCCTCGTATTCGACATGTTCTTCGCCGTGCGCCTCGTGGTCGATACCGGAATGAACTTCTACGGGTGGCCGCGGTCGAAGGCGGTCGCCTACATGAAGGAGCACACGCTCGAGTCGGATGGGCAGATCGATTCGGAAACACTTCGCTACTCGACCAGGTCACCGGCCCAGGCATTGGCGTACCGGATGGGGCGCGAAACCTTCGTATCGCTGCGGGCAAAGACGGAGCAGGCGTTAGGTCCTCGGTTCGATCTCCGCCGCTTCCACGACGCAGTTCTGATGAGCGGATCGCTCCCGCTGTTCGTGCTCGAACGCCACGTCGACTGGTTCATCGAGCAGGAGAAGGCCAGGTGAGCGGTGGGCGACGGGTCACGCCGGTGCCGCGACTCGTCGCCATTGGCGTGGCTCTGGGTGCCCTCGGAAGCGCGGCAACGGCGCAAACGCCGGCGCGGGACTCGGCCGCCCGCGAGCGCGCGTTCTGGCAATTCCTCGGCTACCCGTCGCTGGTCAAAGGCGGCGCGCTGACGCCCCGGTGGATGGCGGACGGGGCGAGCTTCTGGTACGTCCAGGGCGGGCCCGACAGCGCGGTCGCCTATCGGGTTGACCCGGCCACCGGTGCAATCACACCGCTGCTCGACGTTCCCCGCACCCGCCGGGCGCTGGCGGTCGCGCTTGGCCACGACCCGCCTTACCGCGGGCTGCCGTTCGCCGACTTGACGCTCCTGCCCGAGGAGAAGGCGGTGCGGTTCACCCTCGAGGGGCGTGACTTCCTGCTTGCCCTCTCGGACTACTCGATCACGCCGGTGCCGACGCAACCGACCGCCGAGCGGAACCGGTACGTTCCGCAGGTTGTCCGGCCGGGGAGATACGGCGGAGATCCCGACCTGAAAGAGGTCCTCTCGCCCGACCGGCGGTGGTTCGCTCGCGACCAGGATCACAATATCTGGATTCGCTCGACGGTGGACGGCCGGATGGAACCGCTGACGACGGACGGCGTCGCCGATTGGGAATGGAGCACTTCGGTCAACAGCGACCTGAGCGAAACGGACGCGACCGCGAAGTGGTCGCCTGACGGGCTCCGACTCGCGGTGATGAAGGCGGATACCCGCAACGTGGCGCGAGTCCCGCTGCTCCATTGGCTCAAGCCGACGGAGGAGGTCGAATGGCGGCCCTACGTCAAAGCCGGCGGGCCGATGGCGGCGGTCGATCTCTACATCGTCGACCTCCTCTCCAAGCGGCAACTCAAGGTGGACGTCGGACACGCCGACCAGTATGTGATTCCAATCAGCTGGGTACCCGACGGATCGGAGCTGCTCGTCTACCGGATGAGCCGCGACTACAAGACCCTGGACGTGCTCGCGGCCGACGCGCGGACCGGCGCGACTCGCATCCTGGTTCACGAAACCCAGAAGACCTTCATCAAAGGCATCTCCTCGTTACCGGCATGGACCCAGCTGTTCACGCCAGTTGGCGACGGCAAGCGGTTCCTCTGGCTGTCGGAACGGGACGGCTGGGATCATCTCTACCTCTATGGAATGGACGGAGCACTGATCCGCCGGCTCACATCGGGCGCGTTCCCGGTTCTCAGCGTCGCAGGAGTCGACGAGAAGCAGGGCTGGGTCTACTTCTACGCCCATGCCGAGCCGCGGCTCTACGACACCCACCTCTATCGGGTCGGTTTGGACGGGCGGCCGGCCGAGCGGCTCACCCAGGGATCCGGCCAGCACGCGGTAGTCCTTTCCCCCTCGAACAACGTCTTCATCGATACTCATTCCAGCCTTGATCGTCCACCCGCCGTGGAGCTTCGGTCCGCCGGCGGGAAGCTGATCAAGGTGCTGGCGCGCGCGTCGGTCGATTCGCTCACCGCGTTAGGCTGGAAAGCACCGGAGGAATTCGTCGTAAAGGCCGCCGACGGGGCCACCGACCTCTATGGCGTCATCGTCAAGCCGGCCGATTTCGACGCCGCCCGCCGCTACCCCGTCATCGAGTACATCTACGGCGGCCCGCAGCTCGTCAACATGCCCCGGGCATTCGGTCAGAGCGCGATGCAACAAGGATTCGCGCAGCTCGGCTTCGTCGTGGTAACCCTGGATGCACGGGGGACGACCGAGCGGGGGAAGGCGTTCCAGGACGTGGTGTATGGAAACTTCGGGCGGAACGAAATCCCGGACCATGCGGGCGCGCTCAAACAGCTCGCGGCGGCCCGGCCGTACATGGACCTCGGCCGAGTCGGGATCTTCGGCGGGTCGTGGGGTGGCTACATGACGGTGCGAGCCATGGTGCTGGCTCCCGACGTGTATCACGTCGGCGTCGCTCGCTATCCGGTGGGTGATCTGTACGACCACTGGAGCCTGATCGAGGCGTATATGGGCATGCCCCAGGACAACCGCGCGGGATACGACTACGGCTCGAGCCTCCGGCTGGCCGGCAATCTCAAGGGCCATTTGTTGTTGACCCACGGCACCAACGACGTCAACGCCACGTTCTCGGCGACCATGAAGATCGTGGACGCCCTGACCCGCGCGAACAAGCCGTACGACCTCCGCATCTTTCCGGAGGAATCGCACGCGTTCTCGGCGGCGGCGCATCGCTACTGGCTGGAAACCACAAAGAGTTATTTCATCGAGCATCTGAGGCCCGAGTGACCTCGAATACGGAGGAACGGAAGCCATGAGGATCGGTTCCACGATCGGGTGCGCTGCCCTTGCGGCTCTGCCCGTCTGCTCGAGGGCGCAGCAAGCCGCTCCGAATCACCGCGACGCGGTGTACCGGGCCGTGCTCGAGTTCCCTAGCCTGGTCAAGGGTGGTGTGGTCGTCCCTCAATGGATGGCCGACAGCAGCTCGTTCTGGTACGCCGACAGTATGCCGGACCGGACCGTCATCTACCGGGTCGACGCCCGCAAGAACGAGCGGACCCCGCTGTTCGACACCCCCCGGCTCCGTCGCTCGCTCGCCTCGGCGTTAGGCCACGAGCCGCCGTACGCAGGTCTTCCGTTCTCGGCCTTCACGTTCGCAAACGCCGAGCGGTCGGTCCGGTTTTCTCTGGAAGGGCGGGACTGGCTGCTCGACCGGGACAGCTACCAGATCACGCCCGCGGCCGCGGTCACCGCCGCGGAGCGGGAGCGGACCACGGCGCAGCTCGTGCGGCGGGGATTCCCGACCACCGGACCGGACCTGTTCGAGGTCGCCTCGCCGGACCGTCACTGGTTCGCCACCGAGCGCTCGGCCAACCTCTGGGTTCGCTCGGCGCTCGACGGCCGGGCCGAGCCACTGACCCGCGACACGGCGAAGACACTGGTGTGGAGCGTGGCCGGAGCGAAGTGGGCACCTAACGGCCTCCGAATCGCCGCGATCCGGACCAATCTGACCGGGGTTGCGGTCGTGCCGATCCTCCACTGGCTCAAGCCGACCGAAGAGGTCGAGTGGTATCCGTTCACCAAGGTCGGCGGGCCGATGCCGCGGAACGAGGTCTATCTGATCGATGTGCTCCGAAAGGAGCCGGTACGGGTCGATCTCGGCAGCGGAGCCGACAACTATGTCAGCATTGTCGGATGGCTCCCCGACGGCTCGGAGCTGCTCGTGCTTCGGATGAGCCGGGACTTCAAACGCCTCGATCTGCTGGCCGCGAATCCGGTGAGCGGCGCCACCCGACTGGTCCTCACCGAATCATCGGACACGTTCATCAAGGGCATCGGCGCGAATCCCGGCTGGGCCAATCTGGTCACCCCGCTCGAAGACGGAAAACGCCTGGTGCTGATCTCCGAGCGAGACGGGTGGGACCATCTGTATCTGTACGACTTGACCGGCACCCTGATCAAGCGCCTGACCTCGGGCACCTGGCCGGTGCTTCGAGTAATCGCGACGGACGTGAAAGGCGGCTGGGTCTATTTCACGGGTCACGCCGAATCGCGGCTGTACGACACGCACGTCTACCGGGTGAAGCTCGACGGCACCGGGTTTGCGCGACTGACCGAGGGCAACGGCCAGCATCACGCGGTGTTCTCTCCTTCGAAAACGTACTTCGTAGACACGTACTCGAGCATCGACCGTCCGCCCACTACCGAGGTCCGGTCGGTCGAAGGGAAGCTGGTGCAGACGATCGCCCGGGCCACCATCGACTCCTTGAAAGCGCTGGGGTGGAAGGAGCCTGAGGAGTACATCGTCAAGGCGGCGGACGGGACGACCGATCTCTACGGCAATCTCTACAAGCCGTTCGACTTCGATCCGGCGAGGAAGTACCCGGTCGTCGAGTACATCTACGGCGGCCCGCAGACGGTCAACGCGACCAAGACATTCAGTCAGGCATGGGTGGCGGAACAGGCGCTGGCGCAGCTGGGGTTCATCGTGGTCGTCGTAGACGGCCGAGGCACGCCGGAGCGGGGCCGGGCCTTTCAGGATTTCGTCTACAAGAACTTTGGCCGGAACGAGATCACCGATCACGTGGCGGCGCTCAAAGGCGTGGCGGCCAGCCGGCCCTACATGGATATGAGCCGGGTAGGCATTTACGGCGGCTCATGGGGCGGCTACATGACGGTTCGAGCGATGGTCACGGCGCCGGAGACGTACAGCGTGGGGATCGCAACCTTTCCGGTCGGCGATCTCTACGATCACGCCGCGAGCGCGATCGAGCCGTATATGGGTCTGATCGCGAACAACCGCGACGGATATGAGCACGGCTCCAGCCTTCGAATGGCCGGCAACTTGAAGGGCAAGCTGCTGCTGATCGGCGGGACGAACGACGTCAACGCGACCTTCTCCGCGACCATCAAGCTCGTGGATGCGTTCACCCGAGCCAATCGACCCTATGACCTCCGTGTCTTTGCGGAACAGAACCACAGCCTGGCGGGTGTGAACGACTACTGGCGGGCGACGGTGCGCGACTATTTCGTGAAGTACCTCAAGCCCGAGGCCGGATCGTTCTCGCCTTAGTGGTGCCCGACCGCCGCGGCTTGAATGGCGCTCACCGGTGGCGCGCATTGGCTATCCAGCACTCGGGACCGGCCGACGACTGGCTTCCCTAACCTTCATCAAGGGCGGAGTGTCGCCGCCTTCCGTCCTGGCCTCCCCGGCTGTACTCTCCAGTCTGAGGATCAATATTCGAGAAGGAGTCCTACAAGATGGGACTCGCACTGTTCGACCGCTGAGCCGTCCGCCGGCCGTTCAGTCGGGGTCCGTCTCCTCCGCGAAGGGCTTCGAAGCCATGCCTACACTCCTCCTATCCATCGTCGGCGCTGGGATCTTAAGGTTAGCGGTCGGTGTTCTCCCCGCCGCGGCCCAGCAGGCTGGCACGACGGTGATTCGGTGCGGCCGGATCATCGACGGGAAGAGCGATGCCCCGATCGCGAACGGATCGATCGTGGTGACCGGTGATCGGGTCGTCGCCGCCGGGCCGAACGTGGCCGTCCCTTCGGGCGCCACCGAGGTCGATCTCCGCGGGATGACCTGCCTGCCCGGGCTGATCGACCTCCATGTCCACCTTCGCCCCCGCGGCAGGCCGATCGACCAGTCGAGCGCCGACAAGGCGCTCGGCATCCTCAAGAACGCTCAGATCATGTTGGAGAACGGCTTCACGACCGTTCGCGGCCTCGGCGAGCCGGACCGGTACTACTCGATCGTCTCGGTCAAGCGAGCGATCGCACGCGGGGACGTCCCAGGCCCCCGGATCTTCACCGCCCCCCACATGATGTCGGCGACGGGAGGTCATGGCGACCACTCGTATCTCGCTCCGGACCTCGATCTCGAAGTCCCCAACCGCGTGGTCGACGGGCCCGACGAGATCCGCAAAGCCATCCGCGATGAGTTCAAGTTCGGCGCCGACTGGATCAAGATCGCAGTGACCGGCGGCGTCATGTCGACCGGCGACAATCCTAACGTCACGACCTTCGACGACGCGGAGCTCGCCGCGGCCGTGGACGAGACCCACCGGCATTTCAAGAAGATCACGGTCCATGCGATCGGGACCGACGGGATCAAGCGCGCGGTCAAGGCCGGCGTGGACTGCGTCGAGCACGGAATCCTGATCGACGACGAGACGATCGCCCTCATGAAGGCGAAGGGAACCTGGCTGGTCCCGACGATCTACGTCCTCAACTACGTCATCGACGAAGGACCTCGGGCCGGTTACCCGGAGGCGAGCATCAAGAAGGGGATGGCGTTGCGTGAGGAGCGGGACCGGAGGATTCGCGCGGCGTTTGCGGCCGGCGTGAAGGTCGGGTTTGGCTCCGACAACATCTTCCCGGTCAAGGACTCCGCTAGGGAGTTCGCGGAGCTGGTTCGGCTCGGCCTAACGCCGATGCAGGCGATCCGGGCCGCCACCGCGAACGCCGCCGAGGTCTTGGGAATCCAGGCCGAGGTGGGGACGGTAGAGGCCGGGAAGATCGCCGACCTCATCGCCGTGTCGGAGAATCCGCTGGACAATATCCGGACGTTGGAAAATGTCCGGTTCGTGATGCAGTCCGGACGAATCGTGAAGCGTTAGGACGAGCCCGAGGAGACCCGACCATGCTCGCAACAACCCGGCTGATCCCGACCCTGGGCGCCCTGCTTGCCGCCCGGTCGCCTCGAGGAGGCTTCATGCATATCGCCCGGCTTGCCTTCGCGGCTCTCGCCACCCTGGCAAGCGTCGCCTCGGCTCAGGAGGAGACCGTCGCTCTCCGGTGCGGCCGGCTGATCGACGGGCGCTCGACCACGCCGCTCGCCAATGCGACCGTCGTCGTGCAAGGCGGACGGGTCGTGGCGGCGGGGGCGAACCCGAGCGTACCTAACGGAGCCCGGGAGGTCGACCTCAGGACGATGACATGTCTCCCGGGCCTGATTGATCTGCATACGCACCTGAGCAATCTGGACGCCGAAACGTTCTCGAGCGCCGACAAGGCGATCGAGATTCTGAAGAGCGCGGGCATCATGCTCCGCTCCGGTTTCACCACCGTGCGCGACGTCGGGATCGAAGACCGCTACTACTCCAGCGTCTCGGTTCGGAATGCGATCGCACGCGGTGACTTTCAGGGATCTCGAATGTTCGTCGCGCCGCACGCGATCTCGGCAACCGGCGGGCATGGCGATATCAACACGCTGGCACCCGACTTGGATCTCCAAGCGGCCACAGTGGTCGTCGATGGGGCGGACAATCTGCGGAAGGCGATTCGCGAGGAGTTCAAGTACGGGGCGGATTGGATCAAGCTGACGCTCACGGGCGGCGTCATGTCCGCCGGCGACAACCCGAAAGTCACGACCTTCACCGATGAAGAGCTGGCCGCCGCGGTCGACGAGACCCACCGCCACTTCAAGAAGATCACGGTCCATGCGATCGGCACCGAAGGCATCAAGCAAGCGATCCGGGCCGGGGTGGACTGCATCGAGCACGGCATCCTGATCGACGACGAGGGCATCGCGCTCATAAAGGCGAAAGGCACCTGGCTGGTGCCGACAATCTATGTGCTCAACTACGTGATCGATGAGGGACCCAAGGTCGGCTACGCCCAAGAGAGCATCCGCAAGGGACAGGCGCTCCGCGCGGACCGTGATGTCAGAATCCGGGCGGCGATCGCAGCCGGAGTCAAGATCGCCTTCGGCTCGGACAACATCTTTCCGCCCAAGGATTCCGCCAAGGAGTTCGCCGAGCTGGTCCGGCTCGGCCTCTCACCAATGCGGGCGATTCAAGCGGCCACCGCGCGCGCAGCCGAGGTGTTAGGCATGGAGCGAGATCTGGGCACGGTCGAAGCCGGCAAGATCGCCGACATCATTGCAGTCGCAACCAATCCGCTCGACGACATCAGGGTGCTCGAGGACGTGAAATTCGTCATGAAGGACGGCCATGTCATCACTAAATAGGCGGAGCCGAAGGCTCCTCGCGGGTCTCGCGCTCGCAGCCGCGTGCGGCGGGCAGCCACGTACAGCTGCCATCGCGCCGGCCGAGTGGGCTCCTGGAGAATGGGATAACTATCTCAAGCTCACAGACACCTGGGGCCGACCCAAGACTCCCGCCGTCGGCAAGACCGGGATGATCACCGGGACCACCGGCGCCCTTGCGATCCACGCGGGGCTCCTGACGCTCAAAGCCGGTGGCAGCGCGGCAGATGCCGCGATGACGACCGCGCTCGCGCAGATCGCGCTCGCCGCGGGCTCGTGGGTGAGCTACGCCGGCCTGATGAATCTGATGTACTTCGACGCGGCGAGCGGGAAGGTCAGCTCGATGAACGCGGTGTTCAACACCGTCAAAGGCGAGACGGACCCGCGAACAATTCCAGCCTGCACCACGGCGAGCGGGAGAACAGCCCTGGTGCCGGGTTTCTTTGCCGGCGTCCAGGCGGTGCACGACCGGTTCGGGAAGCTGCCGTTTTCGGCGTTGTTCGGCCCGGCGATCAAGATCGCGGAACAGGGCGTCCCGGCGAGCGCCGCGTTGGCCCAGTTCATTCAAACGAAGCGAGTGGTGCTGAGCCGTCTCCCGGCGACCAAGCGGATCTTCACCAAACCGGACGGGAGCTGGTACGCGGTCGGGGATCTGTTTCGCCAGCCTGAGCTCGCGGCCACGCTCCGCACAGTAGCGGCGCAAGGCGCCGGCTACATCTACCGGGGCGATTGGGCCCGCCACCTGGTGAACGCGGTTAGGCAGGACGGCGGCAAGATGACGATGGAGGACCTGGCGGCGTATCGGGTCCAATGGGGCGAACCTCTGCGGACGACGTATCGGGGCTATCAGGTGTTTGCGACCGGCGCGCCTAACTTCGGCGGGGCCAAGACCCTGGAAGTCCTCAATCTGTGGGAGCTGGCCCACGTTTCGCCGGAGACCCACTACTGGGACTCACCCGAGGCGCTCTACTGGCTCATCCAAGCCACCCAGCTCAACTACGTGCTCGGTCCGCCCGGGGGCGGCGTCGGTCCGCCCGAGGCCTGGGTGAAGCGGCAATTCCCTGGAGTCGATCTCTCGCTCGCGTCCCGGGCCGAGAAGGGCACGGCCCAGCGGTTCTGGGCTCTCATGCAGTCTCCCAAATGGCACGAGCTCAAGGAACGAGCGCGAGTCGCGCAGGACAGCGCCGCCGCGGCTATGCGGACCTCGGCGGGCGGCGGCGGTCACTCCGATGCGATCGTGGTCGTAGACGCCGCCGGCAATGTCGCCGCGCTCACCCATTCGATCAACACCGCGATCTGGGGCGGAACCGGCATCAACATTGACGGCATCTCGATCCCGGACGCTGCCTGCTTTCAACAGGACCTGATCGGCCGGGTCGAGCCTGGCTCCCGCCTGCCGGACCCGACCAACCCGATGATCCTGCTCCGCGATGGAAAGTTTGCATTTGCGGGGAGCAGCGTCGGGGCCGGGCTGCACGAGAACACGGCCGAGATGCTGATCAATCTCCTGGACTACGGGAAGACGCCGCAGGAGGCGCTCGGCGCCCCGCAATTCGGCGCCCCCGATTTCGGGACGACCTACAGCCAATCGCTGGCAGAAGGCGACTTCGCGCCGGCGGCCGTCGATGCGATCAAGGCGCGAGGGCAACCCGCCGAGCTCAAACCGAAGGCCCAGCTGCAGGCGCTCTACGGCTGGTGGATCAGCATCAAGCGCGACCCGGTGACCGGCCAGCTCTTGGGCGGCACGCCGGGGCCATATAACGGATTGGCGGAAGGGCACTAGGGGCTAGGGCTCAGGGCTCGGGCTTGCCTTCGCCAAGTCCTTCGTTTGAGGGCGGCTGATTCCACCTAACGCTCGAGCCTTCCCCTAACCCCTGCCCCTAACCCCTAAGCCCAAGCCCTATACCCCGGAGCATCCCATGAACCAAAAGCGCCGGACCTTCCTCAAGACGGCCGCGACCGGGCTCGCGGGAGCCGGGCTCATC